>DLVS01000682.1 GCA_003445095.1 Verrucomicrobiales bacterium | reverse complement strand
CTCAACGGTGGTCAGGCCGATCACCGGTTGCGCGTTAAGCCGAGCGAAGTTCTGGTGGTGGCCGCCAAGATTGGGTCGTTCATTGTGCCGACGGGGCCACTGGCTGGGGCGCTCAAGCAACTATCGGCCGGTTCGCCCGCGTCCGCTAAGTGGGCGGAGGAATGCGCGAAGGACTTAGTGGCCCACCGTGGGACAGCGGTCGTAGTAGCCGGTTATGCTCAGCCTTTGGCCGTACATTTGGTGGCGGCCGCGCTCAACGAAGCGCTCGGCGCCGGCGGTAAGACCGTTGAATTGGTAGTGAATCCGGCACCCGCTTCGAGTGGAACCATCGTGGACCTCGTCTCGGCATTGAATGCCGGAACGGTTGATACGTTAGTCATCTTAGGTGGAAATCCGGCCTACAACGCACCGGCCGACCTTAAGTTTCCCGAAGCGGTCAAGAAAGCAAAGCAGGTTGTTCGCTTAGGGTATTATGAGGATGAAACGGCGGCTTTGGCGACCTGGCACTTAGCCGCGACTCACTTCTTGGAAGCCTGGGGTGACGCCCGAACTCTCGATGGCACCGTGCTGCCGATTCAGCCTCTGATTCAGCCGATCTTTGGCGGATTGACTGACCTTGAGGTGTTGGCCCGGCTGGCTGGGCTCGAAGTAACTTCACCGTATGAGCTCGTCCGGCAGACGTTTCAAGGACTCGGCGGGGCAGGTGAGGAGGGATGGCGGAAGTTCTTGCACGACGGTTTCCTCACCGACAGCGCCTTCAAGGCGGCGACAACGCCGTTCAATGCGGCACGAGTCGCGCAGGCATTAGCGGACGTTCGTCCGGCAAAGTCCGACGGAATCGAAGTAGTGTTGTTCCGCGACGCCAAAGTCGATGATGGCCGAAACACGAACAACGGCTGGCTCCAAGAACTGCCGGATCCCATCACGAAGAGTGTCTGGGAGAACTTGGTGATGATTTCACCGCAGACCGCCCGCGACCTCGGGCTGCCTTTGGAAAAGGACGGCCTAATCTTTAGGACGCCCAAACCCGGCGACATTCCGGTCAATCAGCGGGCTCATGAGGGCCAGTATCGGCAAATGGTCATCAAGGTCACCGTCAACGGTGTCAGTGTCGAGGGGCCGGTGTGGGTTCAGCCAGGTCAGGCTGATGGTGTGGTCGGCCTGGCGCTGGGATACGGCCGAACCAAAGTGGGACGAGTCGGACGTAACAGCGGTTTTGACGCGTATCCGCTATTTACCAGCACCGGACGCAATTTGGCGACGGGCGGAAAGCTCGAGAAGGTAACCCGGATCTCACCGGTGGCTGTGACGCAGGAGCACGGCCTGATGGAGGGTCGTCCGGTCGTGCGTGAGGCGAATTTGGCGGAATTCAAGATTAAGCCGGATTTCGCTCAGAACATGGATCTGGACGCGCACCTGAGCTACGTGCCGCGTAATCCAGACGGCTCGATCAAGAACATCTACGTCCACCCGTACAAAGCGAATCCGTTCACCAAATCGGACATCAACCAGTGGGGCATGACCGTGGACTTGGCATCATGCACCGGTTGTTCCGCGTGCGTCATTGCCTGTCAGGCAGAGAACAACATTCCCATCGTCGGTAAGGGTCAGGTTGCTCGCGGTCGCGAGATGCACTGGCTGCGGATTGACCGCTATTACAGCTATGATCCGGAGATTCCGGTCACTTCCGAGACACCCGCTGATGATCCGCAGATGACGGTGCAGCCGATGTTTTGCCAGCACTGCGAGAACGCCCCCTGCGAAAGCGTCTGCCCGGTCAATGCCACCGCTCACGATTCCGAAGGCCTCAACGTCATGGCTTATAATCGTTGCATCGGCACGCGGTATTGCTCGAATAACTGCCCATATAAGGTCCGACGCTTTAACTTTTTCGATTACAACAAACGCGAAAATACCTTTGCCCAGTCGGACGATCATATGATGATCGAGCTGAAGTCGCCGCTGTATCATGGCCCGCTCGGCCCCAATCGGTACGAACAAACCGGCTGGGAAATCGTTAAGCTCGCCAAGAATCCGGACGTGTCAGTTCGCATGCGTGGCGTCATGGAGAAATGTACCTTCTGTGTGCAGCGCATTGAGCAAGCGAAGATCGCGGTTAAAGTGAAGGCGCGCGACAGCGGTAACGTACAAGTTCCAGGCGATATGGTGAAAACCGCCTGCCAGGAGGCGTGTCCGGCTGATGCCATCGTGCTCGGCAATCTCCTCGATCCCTCGGCACGGGTGAATCAGTTGAAAGCCAATCCACGCAATTACACGGTGTTGGGTTTCCTCGATAACCGGCCGCGCGTTACGTACCTCGCCCGCATTCGCAATCCGAATCCTGATATGCCTGATTTTCGCGAGTCTCCCAATTCGCTGGAGGATTATATGCGGATTCGAGGGGGAAATCCTCTCGAAGGCCATGGCCACGGTGCAAAGTCAGAAGGAGGCCACGCCAATACCGACACGACGGTGAAAGGAGGATCGATCTGATGGCCTCCGCCGCTGCCTTACCCGCGGGTGCCGCACCCTCAGCGAAGAAAGGATCTCACGAATCGCCAGCCGCGCCACCGCGCATTACCGCCGCCGCCCCACCGAAGGAATTGGAGCGGGATCCGCTGGTCCTGAACAATCGATCCTTCCACTGGATTACGGAGACGATCGCCGGTGTTTGTGAGAAACCGGTGCCCAAGTGGTGGTGGCCGGCGTTCATCTTGAGCTTCGGCACCATGTCGATGATGGCGGCGTTGATCACCTACCTCATCGCCACTGGAATCGGCGTCTGGGGGTTGAACCAGCCGGTCGCTTGGGCCTGGGATATCACCAACTTCGTCTTCTGGATCGGTATCGGCCACGCAGGAACATTGATCTCGGCCGTTTTGTGCTTGCTCCGGCAACGCTGGCGTACCGCGATCAATCGGGCTGCCGAGGCAATGACGCTGTTCGCCGTGGCGTGCGCCGGGATTTTCCCGGTCGTCCACACGGGTCGTGTGTGGATGGCCTTATGGTGGTTGCCGCCCATCCCCAATAACATGGCCATCTGGCCGCAGTTCCGTTCGCCGCTGTTGTGGGACGTGTTCGCGGTTTCGACCTACGGCACGGTCTCGCTGCTTTTTTGGTACACGGGACTCGTTCCTGATCTGGCGACTCTTCGCGACCGAGCAACGTCGAAGATCAAGCAAGTGCTCTATGGCTTCTTCGCCCTGGGCTGGACTGGTTCGAACCGCCACTGGTCGAACTACGAAAAGGCGTACCTCATCCTGGCCGGTTTGAGCACGCCGCTGGTGCTGTCCGTGCACTCTATCGTGTCCTTCGACTTCGCGGTGTCACAGGTCCCCGGATGGCACACGACGATTTTTCCCCCGTACTTCGTCGCGGGCGCCATTTTTTCCGGGTTCGGCATGGTCCTGACGCTCATGTTGCCGATGCGCACGCTCTTCCACTTGGAAGACATCATCACGGTCAAACATGTGGAGCTGATGTGCAAGGTGATCCTCGCGACCGGTTCGATGGTGGGCTACGCCTATGGAATGGAGTTCTTCATCGCCTGGTACGGCGGAAGTCCCTACGAGCTGTACGCGTTCAAGAATCGGGCGTTCGGACCCTACTGGTGGGCCTATTGGAGCATGATCACTTGCAACGTGATTACGCCGCACTTGTTCTGGTTTAAGAAGGTTCGGACCAACATGGTGGTCGTCTGGATCATCGCCGGATTTGTCAACGTCGGCATGTGGTTCGA
>DLVS01000726.1 GCA_003445095.1 Verrucomicrobiales bacterium | reverse complement strand
CCACCCGTTGCCCGTCCGGGCTGAACGCAGCGCGGGTGATTTCAGATTCGCGTCCGAGGGATTCAGTCAAGGGCTGGCCAGTATCGGCATCCCACACCCGCTTGGTAAGTATCTGCCGACCATCAGGGCTGAAGGTCACGCACCATACTGGCCCTTGGTGCGACAGCGGCTCCGTCACCGGCTTACCGCTGCCTACGTCCCATACGCGTGCGGTGCCATCAACAGTTGCCGTGGCGACTCGCTGCCCGTCCGGGCTGAACGCTACGGACTCCACCATCCCCTGATGCACCAATGGTTCTGTAAACCGCCGGCCGCTGCGTAGATCCCATACTAGCGCTGTCTTATCATATGAGCCCGTCACGACCATTTGCCCGTCCGGGCTGAAGCGCGCATCCAATACTTCTTTATCGTGCCGGAGAAGCTCGGCCAGCGCCTGGCCGGTACGCACGTCCCACACTTGAGCTGACCGATCTCCCGAGACCGTCAACACTCGCTGTCCGTCAGGGCTGAAACGCGCGCCCAAAACCCGATCATGATGCAGAAGCGACTCGGTCAGCGGAAGGCCAGTGCGTAGGTCCCACACTCGAGCTGTCCGGTCCGCGGAGGCCGTTACCACGCACAGTCCGTCAGGGCTGATATCGACGAATAGAACCTTATCGTGATGTTGGAGCGGCTTGGTCAGTGGTTGTCCGGTATTCGCATCCCAAACCCGGGCAGATTCCCCGGAGGCCGTTACAACGCGCTGTCCGTCAGGGCTAAAGCGCGCGACCTCCACGCCAAGGTCATGATCGAGGGGCTTGGTCAGCGGTTGTCCGGTATGTGCATCCCAAACCCGGGCAGATGTGTCCTGGGAGGCCGTCACAACCCTTTGCCCGTCTGGGCTAAACTGCGCGGAGGACACCCGAGCATTATGCAGAAGCGGTTCGGTTAATGGCTGTCCGGTGCGTGAGTCCCACACCCGCGCGGTCCCGTCCATTGAGGCGGTCACCACTCTTTGCCCGTCCGGGCTGAACTCGCCGACGATGAGCCCTCCGTCTTCTTGATCGTGTCGAAGCGGCTCGGTTAGCGGCTGTCCGGTGTCTGTATGCCACACCCTCGCTGTTCCACGTCCCGTGGCTGTCAGCACCCACTGCCCGTCTGGGCTGAACTCGGCCAACACCACGCCCGAGTCATGCCGAAAGGGTTCGGTCAATGGCTGGCCGCTGTGTGCATCCCACACTCGAGCGGTTCCGTCGTAGGATGCCGTCACGATACGCTGCCCGTCCGGGCTGAATGCAGCGAAACTTACTTGTGCCTGATGCCGAATCGGCTCAGTCAGCGGCTGGCCACTTCGCGCGTCCCAAACCCGCGCGGTTTTGTCGGAGGATGCCGTCACTACCCGAGTCCCATCCTGGCTAAACACCGCAGACTTGACCATCTGGTCATGATGGAGCGGTTCGATAGTCTGTCGGCAGAAAGGGCGAAAGACCGCCGAAACAAGGCGTGAAGCCGCCACTTCGTTGGACGGATTAGCGCGGAGCACTTGCGCCAGATACGCGACGCCCTCCGCCGACTCTCCCGTTTCGAACCGCTCTTCAGCTTTCTGAATTTGCATGAGCTGGAGAGCTGCCTCGACACGCAACCGTTGTTGTTCAGCGGCAGCTCGCGCCACGTCCGCATCTCGTTGGGCTCGCTGAGCCTCCAGCGTTTTCCAAGTACTCACTCCGAGCCCGATCGCGATGACCACGACGACCACGGACGCCGCAGTGAACACAAGCTTGTTCCTTCGAATAGCCTTCTGGAACCGATAGGCGCTACTGGACGGCCGGGCGACGACCGGTTCATTGCTTAAGTGCCTTTGGACATCCGACGCCAAGCTAGCTGCGGTGTCGTACCGCCGGGTGCGGTCCTTTTCGAGGCTCTTCATTACGATCCAATCCAAATCGCCGCGAAGAGATGCTGCGAGTCTCGAGGCGTTGGCATTGCCGCGGTTTTGCGCCACCGACGTGCGGAGATTTCCCTCCAAAGTGGCGAGCCGAGTGCTGGGCGAAATGGGTTCTTGTTCGCGAATGATCCGCAGCATGGCCTCCATTCCTCCTTTGAGCATTTCGCGACTGTCGAAGGGGGTATGGCCCACCAAGAGTTCGTAGAGGAGCACGCCCAAGGAATAGATGTCGCTCCGGGTGTCGATGTCCTGGCTGCTCATCTGCGCCTCTTCCGGACTCACATAGGCCGGAGTGCCGATGAACTGGTGGAACTGGGTGTGGATGGTTTGGTCGGTCAGCTTCCCTTGCGTGGCCTTCGCGATGCCAAAGTCGATCACCTTGGGCACCGGCGCACCGTCATGCAACGTCACCAGAATATTCGAAGGTTTGATGTCCCGGTGAATGATCCCTTTCTGGTGGGCGTGTTGAACGGCATGGCAAACGAGGATAAAAAGTTTCAGCCGTTCCTGGGTGGTGAGTTGGTTTTCGTCGCAATACTTGGTGATGGCGACGCCTCGGACCAGCTCCATGACGAAGTAAGGACGCCCCTCACCCGGCCTCAGGCCACCGTCTCCCATCCGAGGGGAGAGGGGCTGGGGATGCGGGCTGCCCGTCGTCCCCGCATCGAACACCTTGGCGATGTTCGGATGGTCCATCATCGCCAGGGCTTGGCGTTCAGCCTCGAAGCGGGCGATAACTTGGCGGCTATCCATGCCCAACTTGATGATCTTCAACGCGACCTTGCGCTTCACCGGCTCGCGTTGTTCGGCGACGTACACTTCGCCGAAGCCACCCTCACCTATTTTCTCCAACAGTTCGTAGCGGCCGATTCGAGTGCCGGGTCCCTCACCGGCAAATGAAGCCGGGATCACCGGCGCAGTATTCCCGGGTACGTTTGGCGCCAACGGGGGATGTTCGAGGAATGATTCACCATCTTGGTTGGCGCGGAGGAGTTCCTCGACGGCCCGGCGTAGCTCCGGGCGCCCAGCGCACGCCTGATCCAAGTAAGCGGAACGCGCGGGAGGCGTCTCATAGAGCAGCGCGGCCGCAAAGATCGTTTCTTCCGTTGGGGAGGGGTCGTTCACGGAGCTTGGTTAAATGCTATCAAAGTAACATGCGCAAATCAGCCGGAAATGAGATCATCCTGGAGTCGATTCGAAGGTGGGTGAGATGTCTGATGAGGATCTATCCCGACCGTGGATCATTCAACGGCTGTTTCGCCGTAGAATCGCTACTGAACCAAGCGAGCGCGGTGAAATTGCTGACTGCCGGAATCGATGGGAAGGGAGAGAGACCATCCTTCGCTTCGCAGCGTGTTGGTCGCCACGGGCCGCCACGGGGTGCGTAACCACTCTTCGCGGGGCAGGTTGTTGGTTGCCATGAGTTCCCAACTCGAAGAATCGACCACCACGCGGCTTCCCTCCGGTCCTTTGAGCAACGCGTTAAAAGTACCGCCGGAAATAGCGATGCTGCCGGGGACAAATTCCAAAGGTATCTGCGGAGACCAATCCAGCCTCAACCGGGCCAGGTTGGCGGAAACCTGACCGCCGGCGATCGTGAACGAGCCGCCCACATACAAATCGGCGCCCAACACCGCCAGCGCCGACAAATTAGCATAGTCTTTTGCCCGCACCGCTTCTCTCAATGGACTCCATTGGGCGCCGTCCCACTGGGCGAGGTAGTTGGTTAGATTCCCGTCCAACCTCGTGAATTTGACTCCCGCATACAGGCTCCCCGCCGACACCACCAACTCAGACACATAAGCGTCGTCTCCTCCCCCCACCCCTTCGCCCAGCGCGCTCCACTGGATTCCATCCCAGCGAGCGATCCCACGGGCAAAGACGTCGCCCGCGATCGTAAAGTTTCCGGCGACATAGAGGCGGCCCGCAGTATCCACCACCGCGGCGGACACAAATCCATCGACCCCGGGTATTCCACCCATGCTGATCCAATTCTCCTCAGTGAATGTTCGGGCAAGACGCGATCGATGAGTTGCCGCCGGACCGTTGCTGGCGGAGACCTCGGTGTTGGGATTCGGACGGTCACCTCCTGATCGGCTTAGGAATTCTGGCTTTGGACTCTGGGCCGCGAGCGTTAGCCCGGCCCCGAAAAGGAGCGGCAGCCTCAAGAGACGGAAGAGCAATTTCTTCTGAGTTTTCATACGAGGGTTTGAGCGGTTCATTCGGATGAAACGGTGTCGTGGGTTGAGGACAGTTCTTATTCTTCGTACCCCACGCGATAGAATCGCTGCGGACTCGTCGCGGCTGGATCCAGTACCGTTCCAACTCCGTCAGCGGCGGGAGGATTGGTGGAAAACGTCGTCCACGAGCCGGTCGCCAGGTTCGTCGCGTATTGAACGAGATAGGGGAATCCGGGCACGCCGGAGAACGAAAGTGTGTTGTTGGGCGCCTCAGGTACGTTGAACTGCAACGCCAGTTGGTCTGGGACGAAGCTCACTCGCGCTCGGGCCACTTTGGCGGAGGGCTTTCCACCGGCTCTCACAAACCGGCCTCCCACGTAGAGGTCGGCGCCTGACAGGGCCAGGGCATACCCCCAAGTGTTTCTGTCACCCGTGATCCCAGTACCCAAGCTACTCCAGGTGTGTCCGTCCCAGTGCGCAATGTTAGCCGCGGGAACCTCTCCCGCCGTCATGAAATGGCCGGCTGCATAGACGTTGCTGCCCGACACCGCCAAGGCATACACGGACGTCAAGGTGTCGCCGCTCAGATCTGCCCCCAGCCTGCCCCAGGCGTTCCCATCCCACCGGGAGACATAGACTGATCCAGCGCTCTCAATATCTGCTGAGCCCCCAACATAAAGGTTGTTGCCCGAGACAGCCAAGGCTCGCACCGTTGGACCGTAGCCCATCGGGCTCCAGGTGGTCCCATTCCATCGGGCAACATTACAGTCGGTGCCCCTGATGTAGAATCCTCCCCCCGCAATTAGGTCACTTCCCAAGAGAGTCAGCGCATACGCCCAGCCATCCAACCCTTCGCCGAGGGCACTCCAGGTAATTCCATTCCAGCGGGCGACACTTTTGGCGGGTTCGCCGCCCGCCTGAGTGAATAGTCCGCCTACATAAAGCGTGTCGCCGGAGATCGCCAATCTCGGTGGTCGCCGTATCATTAAAAAAAAAACGGTATTGATTTATCACTTACTGGTCCATT
>DLVS01000732.1 GCA_003445095.1 Verrucomicrobiales bacterium | reverse complement strand
TACCTGGCGCCGGCTGGGAAGGCGGCGGAGTCTTTCGGGATGTGGGGGTTGGTGTTCAAACTAGCGGCCATCATGAGTTTTCCGTTCGCGTGGATCAAAGATACGACGGGCACGCCCGCGGCGCTCCTGGTGCTGGCGGGATTCCTCGTGGTCGGCTTCGTAATCACTTTGTTTGTTAACGAAACGCGCGGTCGCGCCGCCGCGGTCAGTACCGAGTCTAGCCTTTAGGAGCCCGCGTGTGGCTGGGCGCTGCGCCGTAGAATATTTATCCTCTGATCGGTGGAACGACGCGCGACCAATCGAAGCGAGGGAGTCCGTACCCTGCGAAAATGAGCTACCGCAGTTCCACCGGGAGCCGTTGGCCACACTCCATGCAATGTTTGGCTTGGGGTGGATTCACTTTGGAACACGCCGGGCATTGCATGTGAGCCTTTAAGTGGCGCCGGTGAATGATCAGATTTCGCGCATACGGAATCCAGTTGAAGAGATTGGCAAAGATGAACACGGAGTCCTGTCGATAGAACAAAGCATAGGACAACAGGAGCCAAGAACCCGCCAAACTGAGCCACCAAAACACTGGAGGCACGACCACTTCTTTGCGTTTCTCGGTGGCACGCCATTGGACCAGGAAGCGAGCGGTGAACGCGACGTTCCCGAGCCAGCCGATAATTTTCCAGCCGTGCCACTCGATGCCCAGAAAGTTTCCTCCGTGGAACAGTAGGTTTTGCAAGGTGTCCATGGCGTCCCGGCAGGGTTGGGGACAAGGCCGACGCCGAGCAAGCGGGGAACTTGATCGTCTCACCAGCGATTTCAGTGGAGCCACCCGGACGAAGAGTGACTAGCTTCTCCGCCGTTCGATTATCGCTTGCATGAAACACGACTTCGCCCGGCACGGACATTCACCGTGCTCGAACCCTCAAGTCCGCGCCTGGGTTCAGGAAACTGCTGAGCTAACTCAACCCGACCGCATCTTTTGGTGCGATGGCTCGGACGCCGAACGCGACGCACTGAACGCCGAAGCGGTCCGTCAAGGCACGTTGATTACCCTAAACCAGGATCGTTTGCCTGGGTGCTACTACCATCGTTCCCATCCGAACGACGTCGCCCGAGTGGAACAATGCACCTACATCTGCAGCGAATCTGAGGTGGACGCGGGTCCGACCAACAACTGGGCCGAACCCAAGGCGATGCGTGCCAAACTACTAGCGCTGGCCAAGGATTCGATGACCGGGCGCACCATGTTCGTCGTGCCGTATCTCATGGGGCCCGCCAGTTCGCCCCTCAGCAAAGTCGGCTTCGAAATAACCGATTCGATTTATGTGGTCCTAAACATGCGGATCATGGCGCGGATTGGGAAAGTCGCTGGCAAACACCTGGGGGACAGCCCGGACTTTAATCGCGGCCTTCATTGCCTGCTCGATCTCAACCCGGAGCGGCGCTTCATCTGTCATTTCCCGGAGCGCAATGAAATCATCTCGGTGGGTTCGGGCTACGGAGGAAATGCGCTACTTGGCAAGAAGTGTTTGGCATTGCGCATTGCGTCGGTCTTAGGCCGGAAGGAAGGATGGCTCGCCGAACACATGCTGATTCTGGGGGTAGAGTCTCCCACTGGGGAAAAGACATTTGTCGCCGCGGCATTCCCGAGCCAATGCGGCAAAACGAATTTTGCGATGATGGTACCACCCGCGGGATTTGATGGCTGGAAGGTCTGGACGGTCGGTGACGACATCGCCTGGATGAAGCCCGGACCCGATGGGAGGCTCTACGCGATCAATCCCGAAGCCGGTTATTTCGGAGTCGCGCCGGGCACCAACGCGAAGACGAATCCCAACGCCATGCGCACGATTCAGCGCGACACCATCTTCACCAACGTCGCGTTGAAGCCAGACGGTACCGTGTGGTGGGAAGGGCACGACGATCCGCCACCGGCTGAATGTCTGGACTGGCAAGGGCGGCCTTGGACACCGAACTCCAAAGAAAAGGCGGCGCATCCAAATTCGCGATTCACCGCGCCCATGGCCAACAACCCCATGCTCGCGCCCGAGGCTGATCAACCTGAGGGCGTCCCGATCGACGCGATCATCTTCGGAGGCCGCCGCCCTACGACCGTGCCGCTCGTGCTCGAAGCATTCAATTGGAGTCACGGCGTTTTCCTGGGGGCCACCATGGGAAGTGAGACGACGGCCGCGTCGTCAGGAACTGTGGGTCAAATCCGTCGCGATCCGATGGCGATGTTACCCTTCTGCGGATATAACATGGGACGGTACTTCCGACATTGGTTGGATATGAGAAAGGCAATCAAGTTTCCACCGCGTGTTTTCAATGTGAACTGGTTCCGCCAAGATGCGGACGGGCAGTTCCTCTGGCCGGGATTTGGTCAGAACATGCGCGTCCTCCAGTGGATCATTGCCCGTTGTCGAGGGCGCGCGTCGGCTCAAGAAACGCCGCTGGGCTGGATGCCCTTGATCGAAGACTTCAATCTCGCGGGATTGGCCAATTTCCCGGCGGGAAACCTCGAGCGTTTGCAGGCCATCAATCCCGACGAATGGCGGCGCGAGATTCTCCAGCAGGATGAGTTGTTCATGAAGCTCTACCAATTCTTGCCCAAGGAAATGATTTTTCAGCGCGAATTGCTGGTCGCACGACTCTGAGTTACCAAGCCGTCGGAGATCCATTTCCAGACGATCTCGGCCGATTTGACGGGTTGGGTCACCAACACTGTGTGATCGGCCCAGGCCAGAATCCGCTCCCCGCGCCAACCCGGACACTCACGCCGGAGCCAGGCCCGCACCCAGGGCCATGGTACAATGGGATCCCAAAATCCTGTTAACGAAAGTACGGGGGCTTCGATCGAGCGCGCCGCGCTCCGGAGATCCGTGTCGATGATCAGATCGAGCCGGTGCGTGATCGCGGCCCGCTCTCCAGCGCGGCGGCGGCGTTCGAGAAATTCGTCGCACGCCGATAAGTTCACCGGCGACCTGCGGAATCGGAAACGAGAGTACGCCCGGTACAGCAGGAGGAATCCGCCCAGCGCCCATTGCGGTGCCCGCGAAAACCACAAGCGGACCCACCGCACCGCCGCGATCCAGGGATGTCGCACAAATCCACCGGCCAGCACCAATCCCTCCGGTCGGAATTTTGCTCCCCCAGACTTGGTGGTCGCCGCGTTCTCAAAGACCGCCCACGCGACTTGCGATCCAAATGATTCTCCGACCATCCAACCTCGACTAACCTCAGCTTCCACCAACGCTCGAGTCACCGCCGACGCATAGTCGGCCACGGACCACTTGATCGTTCGCGGATAACTAAACTCCACAAAGCGGACTCGCTCTCCCAACGCGAGGCGGAATCCGGTGACCAGGGTCCAGTCGCCGTGAATTCCCGGCAAATAAACCACCGTGGGCACGCCGGGCGATCCGTGGACTCGGATTTCGATGGAATCGCCCATGGCGCCCTCGACGATTCGGTCCCTACTATGGGACTTCATTCGCCGCTGCAGCGGCTGGCGAATCCATGCGCTGCTCGTCCGCCGCCGAAGGCACAATGAGCGCCAAAGCCACGCCCAACAACGCCATGGGCCATTGCCAGATCGGGAGCAAGAAGTAGCTGGCCGTTCCGTGCGCGGCGTCCTGCGCCGGTTGGATCACCAGATAATTGGTCAAACCGAATACAACGGCGATGGCGGCTAGAACCACCACCATGATTCGAACCCAAGGCCGACGGGCGATCCACGCCGCCACCGGGGGCAAGACGAAGGGTGAGGCGCCCCAGAGCACCGCCATGAACCCGGCATCATTCAGCGAACCGCTCAAACCGGCTCCGCGCACGAGGGACCAGAACGGCAGGATCGCACCAACGAGGGCCAGCGCGACCGTTAGCAACCACCAGGGCGACTTGATTTTCGAACTCATCGGACAGCTTCCGACGATGCACCACTGCATCCATTCACCGCGAGTCGTAATTTCGGCGGCGGCCCCACTTTCACTGCCCGCGCGTGAAGCCTGAGCACTCCGCCATTGAATATTCCCTAGCCGATTCGCTCACCCAAACGCTCCAGTTCGCGGCGAGCAGTTTGGCGCGTTCGACAGATGATGGTGTCCACCGTGCCACGTCGCATCTTGAGATGGTCGGCCACTTGCACCGGAGTCCACCCCTCAAAGGTAATAAGTTGGTAAATCTGGAAATCTTTGGCGGAGACCAGTTGCTTCAACCGCCGCAGCAACAATTCGTGAAAGTCTCGGTCAGTGACCTCGCCCACGGGGTCGTCGGACCCTGGAGCGGGAACCGTCTCGGCGGCAGAGGCGCGGTCATCAGATCCTTCCCGCGGCAAAGGACTGACGACTAAGCGGCGCTTGCGTTGGGCATCGATCGCACACCAGGTGGTCAACTGCCCCAGCCACCGCCGAAACGCCCCAGGCCGGCCGCCAGTTTCGAAAACCCCAATGTTGCGGGCAACGCGGGAGAAGACCTCTTGCCCGACCTCCTCCGCCTCGGATTCAGTCAGCCCATGCTGGCGACCGATGCTCATCACCAAGCGTCGATAGCGTTCAAAGAATTGCTTCCAGCCATCTTCGTCGTCCAAATCCTTGATTCGGTTGATCAAAGTAACGCTTGTGCGGCGGCTAGCATTAGTGGCGGTACCCATAGCTCATAGACAATTCGGCCCTTGGACACGGGTGCGTGGCCCAGAACTCGAGTTTGACGCCTTCCTTCTGGACTGGTTGGCGTCACGGCTCAAGTTGTTTGTCGTTCGGAGAGAAGTGCCTCTTATTTTCTTGCACGGTGGGGCGAAGCTCCCGCCAAGCCACCCGGCCTGGAGAACCAAGGTACCCGCTTAGGCCTCCGCAAAGTGGCGCCCGTAAAGTCAACGTGCGGGGTCGGGGTCGGCCGCTTGCTGGAACCGACTCCCCCTCCAGACTATGTTCCTGTCGGTGACCAGCGCGTGAAATTCACGCACAGGCAGGGCGGAATTGGCGACCAACCCAGGCGAAATGAGCGAGAAATCGACGAATTCTGAACGTTCGAGCGTCCTGGCATTGGTGATGCTCCCAAAAGAGAAAGGCGTTGACACAAAAAGTGAGCGGTCACTAATGTCCGCGCCACATCACTCCGTTACATCACCAAACTTATGAATCGTCTCCGTCAGCACAAGATCAGCGCCTTCACGCTGATCGAGCTCCTCGTGGTGATCGCCATCATCGCGATTCTCGCCGGCATGCTGCTCCCCGCACTGGCCAAGGCTAAGGCCAAGGCCAACCGCATCGCCTGCGTTAACAACCTCAAAAACATCGGCTTGGCCAACCGGATCTTTGCGACCGACAACAGCAGCCGGTTTCCCTGGGACGTCAGCACCAATGAAGGTGGCGCCCAGGAGTATGTCGGGCCAGGCACGGTCCAGTTCCCTAACACACCGCCGTTAAACGCCGGTCTTGCCAACAACCCCGTTTGGGCTGTGTACACAGTTCTCTCGAACGAACTGAGCACCCCAAAAATCATTCTCTGCCCTTCGGATTCCAAGAAGAAGCCCGCTTCCAGCTGGCGTGCCATGCTGGGCTCCAACGGTTCCGCTGGCCCCAACCAGAGTGTTAGCTACTTCGTTGGAATCACTGCCAGCGAAGAACAGCCGCAGACCATCCTCTCCGGCGATCGCAACCTCACCAACGGCGCCCTGGGTAGCAACCCGGTTCAATTCAACGGTGAGACCGGGACGACGACTAAGGGAGTCTTGGTTACGATCCTCGCGCCGGCTGGAACTGGTGTCGCCAAGGCGGCCAATACCCAAGCTGGATTTACCGGCGGCATTCACCAGAACGCGGGTAACTTCCTCCTCGGTGACGGTTCGGTTCAACAGGTCACCTCGGGACGTGCCAAAGAGCAAATCCGTGACGCGGGCGCCGCGACGGATAGTAAGCAAGACTTCATCTTCCCGTGGGATAACGCGTCCAACGCGAACTAATCATCGCTTCTTCAACCAAGCGCCCCAGTTGATGGGGCGCTTTTTTTTGCTTTGATAGAGAACGCTCACCGCTCCTCGCCGCACGACCTTGGCCCAAAGCTTGTCTGTCTGCGGCACCTATTGTCACGCTGACGCCATGGAAGCGCTGCTCTCGTTGGACCTCTGGGTCAGTCTCGTTACCCTCACGGTTCTCGAAATCGTCCTTGGGATCGACAATCTCATCTTCATTTCGATTTTGAGTGGCAAGCTCCCAGCCCACGAGCAGGCCAACGCGCGGCGGCTGGGCCTCAGTCTCGCTCTCATCACGCGCGTGCTACTCCTCCTTTCCCTCTCTTGGGTCATGCGCCTCGACAAACCGTTCTGGCAAGACTCAATCCTGGGTTATCAGTTCTCTCTGTCGGGAAAAGACCTCATCCTCTTGCTCGGTGGCCTGTTTCTGATTTGGAAAAGCACTCACGAAATCCATCAGAAACTCGAGGGAGTGGACGGAGAAAAATCCAATGTCAGTGCCGTGACCTTCCATTCGGTCATCGTCCAGATTCTGTTACTCGACATTGTTTTCTCGCTGGACTCAGTGATCACGGCGGTGGGGATGGTCAACCGAATCTCCGTCATGGTCGCCGCCGTCGTCATAGCCATGATTGTCATGTTGGTTTTCGTGAACCAAATCGCCCGCTTCGTGGATCGGCACCCGACGATCAAAATATTGGCGCTCTCGTTCTTGATTCTGATCGGCACCATGCTCGTGGCGGAAGGCTTCCATCAGCACATTCCCCGGGGATATATCTATTTCGCCATGGCGTTTTCGGTAGTAGTGGAAATGCTCAACATCCGTTTGCGCAAGGCCCAGCAAGTGGTCCTGCATCAGCCTTACCGATGACTCCGGCCGAGCTTCAGGCGAACGAGGAGCTCCGTCGTCACGAGTTTCCTGTCGTCGGAAAGAAAATATTCCTGGCGCATGCCGCCGTTTGCCCCCTGCCCCGACGCGTGGCCGATGCCGTCGCCGCCCATCTACACACCGCGACGTTGGACGATCAGCAGGCGGCGCTGTCGCCCGGGTTTGTCGCGGAAACTCGCCGAGCAGCCGCCCGAGCCCTCCAAGCGCAACCTGAGGAAATCGCCCTGGTTGGTCCAACGTCCTTGGCGCTGAGTTACATCGCGGCCGGACTCCCGTGGAAGCGCGGCCAAAACATCCTGGTGTATCACGATGATTACCCGTCCAACGTCTATCCCTGGATGGCGCTCGCCGATCGGGGAGTTCAAGTCCGTTTCCTCAATGTGAAGGAGCTAGGGCGCATCCGAGTGTTCGACGTCCAGGGTCAGGTGGACGAAGACACCCGACTCGTGGCGTTGTCGAGTTGTCATTTTGTCAGTGGCTGGCGTGTGGAGGTTGAATCATTGGGACGTTGGCTGAGGGGTCGAGGCATATGGTTTTGCGTTGATGCGATCCAGACGCTGGGCGCCTTCCGCACAACGGTCGCCGGCGTCGATTTCCTTGCGGCGGATTCCCACAAGTGGCTGCTGGGGCCGTGCGGCGCTGGAGTCCTGTATGTGCGAAAGGAACTCCAAGCCGCGCTCCAGCCGATTGTCCATGGCTGGCACAACGTCCGGGGCCCGAATTTTGTGGCACAAGACGACATCTCGTTTCGCCACGACGCACGACGTTACGAAGTCGGCAGCCAGAACTTGTTGGGCTTAGCCGGATTGAGCGCGGCGTTGAGCTTGCTGGAAGCGGTGGGGGGCGAAGCGATCGCCAGTGATCTTGCCCGCAAGCGCGCGTGGTTGGCCAAGGCCCTCCAGGAACACGGATGCGAAGTACTGCTGCCGTCCCCGCCCGACGCAAATACGAGCGGAATCATCACTTTCGCTACGCCAGGACACGATTGTGCCGTGCTCCACGCCCGCCTCGCAGAAGCAGGAATCGTCACTTCGCTGCGGACAACCCGTGACGAACGACGGTGGATTCGCCTCAGCCCGCACTACTACAACACCGAGGCCGAACTCGCTCGGGTGATTGAGCTTCTGTAGCTCACGGATGGGGAAGACACGCAGACTTAGCCTTCGGGATGCAGTCGCGATCGTCCGGAGCTGGCCGAGCGTTGGGGAGGTAAGAGAGGGTGTTACGAAAGGGGTT
>DLVS01000787.1 GCA_003445095.1 Verrucomicrobiales bacterium | reverse complement strand
TATCTGCCGAGCTACCTCAACGAAATGCCTGTCTTTTTTTTTTTCAAGCAGAGTCGCCCAGGCCACCGCCGATTACTGGAAACAAAATCCTCCCGCGGAAACCCAACGAACCGCGGTCGTGGGATACGATCGTCGATTTCTGTCAGACCGTTTTGCCCGGCGCGCCGCGGAGGTATTCGCCGGAAACGGTTTCCAAGTCGTCCTGAGCGATGCGCCGGTGCCCACCCCAGCGGTGTCGTTCGCGGTCAAGGCGGTAAAAGCAGTCGGCGGAATCGTCATCACCGCGAGCCACAATCCCTCGCAGTTTAACGGCATTAAGGTCAAAGCGTGGTACGGCGGATCGGCCGACGCAACCGTCTGTCAATCCATCGAGGAAAATCTCACGACCAGCATCGTGAAGTGGACTGCTTACGACCTTGCCACCAAAGCCCGGCAAATCGTGGTCAAAGATCTCCGCGGGCCCCATTTCGCCGCCTGTAAAAAGCTGGTGAACTTCGACCGAATTGCCCAGTCCAAGCTTCGTTTCGCGCACGACGCCTTGTTCGGCGTGGGCGCGGGCTGTTTCGAGGAGTTGCTCGCCGGAACCACTTGCACCGTCACTACCCTCAACGGAGATCATAATCCCAACTTTGGCGGAATTAACCCGGAGCCGATTCCGAAGAATTACGCCAAGTCGTCCGCCTGGCTGGCTCAACATCCTCACGACCTTTGCCTCGTCACCGACGGCGACGCCGATCGGGTGGGCGGTATGCTGGGGGATGGTGGCGCCTTGACGACCCATCAGATCATCGCCTTGCTGCTGCGCCACTTCGTCAAGAACCGGAAACAAACGGGCCGAGTCGTCAAGGCACTCACCACCACGACCCTCGTAGACAAGATGTGTCAGGCATACGGGCTAGAGTTGGTTGAGACGGGGGTCGGCTTCAAATACATCGCCAGCGAGATGATCAAAGGCGGCGTGCTTCTCGGGTTCGAAGAAAGCGGCGGCATCGGGTTCCCGGGCCATATCCCTGAGCGCGACGGGATTCTTGCGGGATTGATGCTCCTCGAATTGCTCGCCACGGAGAAACAGCCCTTGCCCCGACTCCTGGCCGAGTTGGAGTCCGAGTTTGGAGCCTATCGGTACGCGCGGATTGACACTCACTTCCCGCTCGAAAAGCGGACCTCGCTTACCGAGTACTGCAAGCTCAACGCGCCGGCCAAACTCCTGAAGTCGCCGCTCAAGCAAATCAAGTCGTTCGATGGCGTGAAGTTTATCGCCGCTGACGGCACTTGGCTTATGCTGCGCGGATCGGGCACTGAACCGGTGTTGCGAATTTATGCCGAGGCGAAATCCGATTCCGATGCTGAGAAGCTATTGCAACTGGGCCTGAAATTGACAAAACAAGTCTGACCTCAGGCCTCTCCGACGCCGCGGGAATCCGGCGCTCTTGCTTTCACAAGGCAGTGCGAACAGTTATTTATCCGTAAACAGATGTCGTGGAACCTCAGTTTCCCGCACACGGTCGAATCATGAAACAGTTCATCAATATTGTCGTTTGTACGATCACGTTGCTGGCGTTGGCGGCCTGCTCGTCGGTCGAATCGCGTTCTCAAAAACTGCAGCTCGGCATGACCCGGGCCGCCGCCGTCAAAGTCCTTGGCTCCGACTACACCGTGGTGGCTGCTCGAGTCGATCCCGACGGCAGCCCAGTTTCCGTCCTGAAATATCGGGGCGACAAAAAGCAGGACCTTTTCCTGTATTTTCGGAAAGACAAACTCGTGCAGTGGGGAGACACCGAAGCGCTGCAAAATATGCCGGAAACTTCTCCGCCAAGTCGCTGAGCCCATTGGGTCTCATCAGTGGGTGGACTTAGCCTTTGCCGAAAGGCGAATTCCATGAGCGCCCTCCCGGAACCCGTACGCGTCGCCCGCTCGGCCTGGGCCTTTACCCTGATCGAGCTGCTCGTGGTCATTGCCATCATCGCGATCCTCGCTGGATTGCTCCTGCCCGGACTGGCGCGCGCCAAGGAGTCCGCCAAGCGCACTCAGTGCATCAATAACAACCATCAACTCGGCTTGGCTTGGTCGCTCTACGTGGAGGACAACCGGGACACTTATCCGATCACCAGCGGCTGGGGCGATTTCGGCGGCCAGACGGGCAAACCTACCTCCATCACTGCCTGGTTGATCGGTCCTTTCGGAATCAAGACCGATGCCACCAACCGGCCGCTGAATCGCTACGCGAATTCCAAACAGAGTTGGCGTTGCCCGTCCGACAAGGGCGACCCCAACTACGGGGCTAAGAATTGCTCCATCGAATACGGCAACAGCTATTGTACCCAGTGGGCCTCCGATCCCTGGGGCGTGAAGCGTGTCACCGACGCGCCCGGGGGCCAACCGATCCGGGGTTCCGAAGTGGCGATCCGCCCAGTGACCAAGATCATCCAAGGCGACTGGATTTGGGAGAACGCCGGTTTTGACGCCGCGAAAAACCCACCGTGGCACAGCTACCGGAACCAGCGCCGCTACGTGATGTTGTTTGGCGATAACCACGTCGAGTTCTTCGCCTTCCCGCTCAAGATCAGCCCCACTGCCCCAGTCAACCTAGCAAATCCCTACTGGTGACCAAAGCAAGTCGCCCGCTGGTTCGATCCCTCGACACTCGCCCTACGAAATCTCGGCGCTAGTCCCGTCACTCAAGGCTGAGTCCGAACTACCGGGCTCATCGCGCGAAGTCACCGATCCAATTCGTCTGAAGTGGCGCCCAATTGTGGTTCCGCCTCTTTTTCACCGCGGGCGCACGGCTTAGCGCCTGAGGATGAGTTGATCGCCCGCTCCACCGGCTCGATAAAGCGCGGCCGTCTTTTGAAAGGGCGCTTGGTCTCCCACGACGAGCGTCACCGGCCGCGGAGTTAACATTCCCACAGCTTCAGGAATATCGCAGACGCGCAATACGTTCAGCAGTTGGGGCGCCGAATCATTCGCGTGGGTCGAGGGCGGTTCCCGCAGCGTGAGACTCGCAATCGCGTCGCCCAACAACGCCGCATAAACAGCGAGCACCGCGTCGTTCTTCTCCCCGATGAGGTGGACGGGAAGATTGCCGTGGCGAGCCGTTAAGTAACTGCCGGTCGCCGCCACATCCCAAACGCGTCCGCTATCAACAGTTCGGCCCAGCAGGTAGTGCGCGCGCTCGACATAATTCGGCGGGTTCTTTCGAGTCCAAGTCGTCGACCCAAACCCGCGGGGCTCGCACACATAAATCACGTCATGTTCATTGACGAAATCGTCGATCCATCCTGGCGCGCCGGAGTCCACGCCCGCAGCGCTGACCACGATCACAATCCGCGTGGCGGTCACCGAAGGGCGGATCGGGCGCAACCGTACTGTGATTCCAGGCTCAGTCTCGATCAGCACTCCGTTCAGCCTCCCCTCTTCCTTGGTCGCCGTGGCCGCGGGAATGCGCTTGGGAAAATGAGGAAAGCTCAGGCGCCGAAGTTGGGTGAGCAGTTCCTCCCGCCACGCCCCAAACTTTTCGACGCCGGGCACGTCCACCTGCGCGGCGGGAACAAACTCCTGATCGATGCGCGTGTTTCGCTCATCCTTCGGGATGTCCGAGTCCCGCGGGAAAACACGCAACTGTTCCGGGGGAATAGGATGAACGGGCTGATCGCGGGTCCCGGTGACGAGATCAACCTCGCTATCCAAAACCTGACTCGGATCATTTTTGAAATACGTGTTGAAGAAACGATAGGTAGCCTGGCGAATGTCCCGGCGATATTCGTGGCCGCCGACGCTGACCAAACTGTCCACCAGATCACCGGCGCCAAACAAACTGTAAAGCCGTTCCAGTCGATTAATCACCCGTTCATTCGCATCCATCGGAAAGATCGAATCGAGGTCGCTATTCACGAACAAGAGCGGCCGCGGCGCAATCAACTCGGCGATGCGGGTCCAGGGCCATTGGTGAGCGTTATACAGGAACATGCAATCGCAATGGCCATTGATGACACGGTTCGGAATATAGGAGCGCAAGTCTGCCATTCCGCTCACCGGAACGGACACCTTGACTCGCTCATCGGCCGCGGCGATCCAGAAGGTCGCCGCACCACCGCCGCTGATTCCGGTGACTCCGAGGCGCGCCGGATCCACCTCCGGTCGGCTCATCAAATAGTCGAGGCCGCGAATTCCATTCCAGCATTCGACTCCCGCGGGAGTGTATCCGCGCGACAGCCACGACCACCGCCCCTCGCGATAGGTGCCATGATGGATTCCAGCGATTTCCCCCAGTTGCAGCGTGTCGACCATCAAACACACGTAACCATGTCGCGCAAACCAGATGCCGTGCGACTGGTACGCGGTCTTGTTGCCGCTCCGCGGCCGGCTCGAATGGCCGCAGACGTAGAGAATCCCCGGCAGACGGCGGGAGGGTTCGATCATCGCGGGCCGATACAAATTTGCCGTCACATAGAGACCGGGCCGGCTCTGGTAGTGCAGGAGTTCGACCACATAATCACCGCGGTCAAGCGAGCCCGTCACGGTGGCGTTCAGAGGGGATTTCGTTGGCAGAGGCCACAGCCCCAGCATCTCGAAATACTCTTGCCGAAATCGCGGGAGCGCCTGCTTCCAAGCGTCGACGGACTTGAACGCGTCGGCGCCGCCGTCTTCAAGTTTCTCTGCCTCCGTCCGCAAATAGTTATGAATCATCGCATCACCGGGCTCGCCGCGATCAGCCTGGCCAAGCGACTGCGCCGCCAGTGGCGATCCTAGAGATGCAAACACGAGGAGCCACGTGCAGGATTTGTGGGCTACCCCGCTCCACTCCAGGGGTCCGGAAAAAAAGGCTCGTTTCATCAGAGGCAGGTTCCATCGAAGCCCGGAAAGCACCACGACACCAACACCGCTCATCATTTGGCTGGCTGGCTTGGCAGCGGCCGGATCTTGATGTTCCGAAACTCGATTCGGTCGGTGTGATCTTGCAGGCAAATCGGACCTTTCTGGAAAGTACCAAATTTCGGATGGGCCTGATGTTTGCTTTGAGCCACCCGTTTGTTCCAATCGTCACTCCATAATTCGTACTCCACGACTTTCTCGCCATTCATCCAGTGCTCGACATGCGGCCCTTGCACGAGAATACGCATGAGATTCCATTGTCCCGGCGGCTTGGTAACGTCCCTTGCGGGCGCGTACAAGTCGTAGCAGGCGCCGGCCAGTTGCCGGTGATCACGCGTGGGGTGTGCCGAATTGTCGAGAATCTGCACCTCCGGCGCATAGTGCCACGACGTGGGCGGCTCTTCCGACACGTGGTAGAGGACGCCGCTGTTTCCGTTGGGGAGTACCTTCCATTCCAGGGTCAGATCAAAGTTCTCAAAATCTTCGAGCGTGACGATGTCGTCACCCCCGCCTGCGCCTTGACCGCCCGCGCCACCGCTGACCCGGACGAGCGACTCGCCGATCACCTTCCAACCAAGGGGCATTGAATTCTTTTTGTAGCCTCGCCATCCGTCGGTGGTTTTCCCGTCGAACAACAATTTCCAGCCCGCCTGCCTTTCAGCCGCCGTTAGGGTGTTCGGAGGCTGGGCGGTTTCCGCCGCTTTGACGCTCGAACTCCAGGTCAATGACAGACTGACAACCGCGACGAGCAATGGCGTGGTCTTCATAGTTGTAGCATTTCGAATAAGGGGACACTTCTTCAACGGCGGCAACTGCGGTCTCTGGCTCGGGATTACCTGGAGACACTCCACTGCGCCACGAGATTCATCAAGACTGATTGGGAGGCAGCGTGACGGAAACCGGTTCGCTGTTGCGGGAGCTTGAAACCCTAGGTGGGAAGTGCGGAGCCCCGGCCGATGCCGTGGGTCCGAATCCGGTGGGGCGACGCTTTGCGGACCGCCCTCGGATGGGGTCACTGCCGTACCGATTGGCAGGGTCAAGTGGGCTCGGCCGGAGCCTCGGCCCATTCTGTTCGCTCGTCCTGGGCAGCGGGGAAGTGTGTCCTACCGACTAAGCATTCACCGAAGGGCTGCTCAAGAGAGCAGTCGCCGTCAAATTTGGGTTGCCTTCCCGTAGATTCGGCGAAACGCGCGTTCGAATCTGAGCTCACCGTTTCCTTCGAAGACACCAACGTGGTCGGCAACGTCTATTTCGCGAACTACCTCCGGTGGCGGGGAAAGGTGCGAGAGCAGTTCCTCTGCGAGAAGGCGCCGGAAATTTTGGACGAGATGCGGGCGGGGCTGGAGTTGGTCACCCTCGCAGTGGACTGTCGGTTTCAAAGCTCGCTGTTCGCGCTGGATCGGGTTCTGATCCGAATGCGGTTGGTCACGCTTACTGCGAAGTCCGCTCGCATGTCCTTTGACTACTATCGCGCCACTCCGGCCGGCGAAGAGCTCGTGGCATACGGTTCGCAGGAGATTGGGGCATGCCGATTGATTGGAGGACGGCGCCAAAGCGTTGAGTTGCCCCAAGCGCTGGCGACGGCGCTGGCTGACTACGCGTGAACCAAGAAGCGGGAATGGAACCGCTGATCGACGCGGATTAACGCTGATCATAGTGCACCTAGTCTCGAGGGCGATCGCCTCTCACCAATGAAGCTCAATAATTACTTCAACTGGTTTCCCATGATCAACGGACGGCACCACTTTGAAACCCAGACGTGAATCGGGACCGTGAACCTTCGCGCAAGACAAAGACGGTCAGAGTCTCGTCACCTCGCCTCCTACGGTTCGTCGAGGAACGGGGAGTAGCCTCGAAATGAACCAGCCGCGGACCGGAATACACGGCTGGCAGGTTAGGATCTGATTTTACCGGATGGCTCATTGGCCGACGGCTCCGGAACCATCCTTGGGGAACGAACGGACGATACTGAACTAACTCTCGCCCTCTATTCGCCAAATCTGACGAGGGCTAGGGATCGTAGTCGCCGCCGGGAGAAGGCGCATTCTTCTCGGATCGCGTCGACAGTTTCAGGGCGCGTAGTAATTTTTGAGCGTGAGCGCAAAGCCAGATGGCGCGTCCTACCGTTCGCGGCTACGTGGCGTTGGTGGCCCATCATGGACGTTTGTCTGCTTGTCACGCAGATTTCCTTCTGAATATTCCCGTCCCCGATATGCGTTCCTTGATCCCGGCATGGCTCGCCGGCGCGGTCGTACTGCTCCACCCCTTTCCAGCGTGCGCCATTGATACTTCCAGCCTCCCCGCGGCCGACCCCGGAAAGTTCCTGGCGCTGCAGCGGAGCCAGGCACTCTTGGCCGCCAGTACCAAGACAAATCCCCACCCCGTCCGCATTCTGTTCTACGGCCAGTCCATCACTCTGCAAGAATGGTGGCTCAAGACTCGTGACGAACTGCGCCGACTTTTCCCCGAAGCGAACCTGATCATCGACAACCGCGCCATCTCAGGCTTGAACGCGAGCTTTCTTATTAAGACTGCCGAAACCGATGTCTATCCGTTCCGTCCCGACCTCATATTTTTCCAGGCTTATGGGCCATACGGCGCTGGCAAAGAATGGGAATCCCTGTTGTCGCAATTCCGCGCGCGCACCACAGCCGATGTCATCCTCCTGGGCAACCATGTATTGTCGAACAATGAACTCAACGAGACCACCGACCCGGCGTTAGCGACGGACACGAGGACTGAAGCGTGGGTCAACTATGTGTTCAGCCCTAAGATCGCCCGCGAGCGCGGTTTCTGTTTTCCCGATAATCGAACCGCGTGGAAGGCGTACCTGCGGGCCAACGGGTTGCCGGTAAGCGCGCTGCTCAAAGACAACATACACCTCAATGCCGAAGGCTCCGAATTGTTGTTTTCCGTGGTCAGATTTTATCACAGCCAAACCACAGGAGGGCGTAGGCATGTGGAAACCCGAGGAAATCTGAAGAGTTT
>DLVS01000788.1 GCA_003445095.1 Verrucomicrobiales bacterium | reverse complement strand
ACAGGTCAACACTCTGCATCACTACGTGGACCTGTTCGGAAATCCTGCCGCCATGGTCCCGGAATCCATCGGTGTTTTGACCGCAGACCTGGCGAAAACGGAGGTCGGTCAGACGTTTGCTGAACTCCAGGGGGCCGCCAATGCGACCACCGCGATGCTCGACAGCGCCAACGGACTGTACCACGCCGTTGGAGAGACGTTCTCCACGCCAGGGGGTGAGGTGATCCACCGCCGCGTTGAGCCCTACCGGGCCATCGGTGCCGTTCAGCAGACCGCCGCCAACTTTCTCGGCGTCGTTGGCGATGCCGCGGCGCGGCGGGTCTCGCTCAAAAATGAGATCGCAAAGACGACCGAGGCGCTGAAATCCGCCCAGACGGACGCGGAGGTCCAGAAGCTGACGGGCGTATTGGTGGGCCTGGGAACCGCCCTCGACAGCACGGAACACGAGGTCGCGCAGGCCAGTGCGTCCGCCATCGTCCAGGACATCGCGAATCGGGCCGACGCACAGCGTCAGGTCGAGGCGAAGAAGGAGCAGCAACACGCTGAATTCCGCGAAGCCGTCGCTCGGTATGGCCAGACGTTCCAGATCCTGAACCAGGCGACGCGGTTTCCCACACGGTAACACCAATAGGACTATGGCCACCTTCGAGCAGATCTTTCCGACGTTCCTCCAGAAGTGCGCCGAGCTGCACGCGCTCCTCCGTGTGGTGGCGTTCATGCTGTTCATCGTGGGGACGATCACCTTCGTCATGCACGGCTTCTCGCCGAAGACGATGATGCTCCATCTCGTACGGCTGCTCATTTTGACCGCGTTGCTGGTCCTCTTGCCGGAATGGGGAAATCGAATTCAGGAACTGCTGCAAGAATCTATCCTCTCCGGCCTTGGAGTTGATCCGGCCGCGGTGGACGTACAATACAAAGCCCTGCTCATCGTAAAGCGGGACACCGGAGCAGAGCGTTCGTGGTGGGACATCCTGAGTGACTTGGATGGCTTCGCTATTGAGAAGCTCGTCACAGGAGCGCTGTGGATGGTCGGCGGCTTCGCCTCGTTCCTCCTTTTCTGGGCCTACGTGTTTCAAAAGGTGATTCTCTACCTGGGCTACGCGCTCTCGCCGCTCCTCATCGGCTTGATGGCGATTCACCCACTCAGGTCAGTCGGTTCACGCTACCTGCTCAACCTCATTGGCGTCTTGTTATGGCCGCTGGGATGGGCCGTCGCCGCTGTCGTTACCCAGGGGATACTCGACTTCATGACCGATCCATCGCTGAAATTCTTCGATTCAACAGGCACCTTCTACGGGCTGCAAAACACTATCGGTCTGGCCTTGGTGGCGTTCTGGATTGTGTTCAGCACGGTTTCCGCACCGTTGGTGATTCAGAAGGTCTTCACCTCCGGTGCGCTGGCGGGAAGCCAGTTGGTGGCCGGGGCCTTCAGCGGTGCGTTGCAGACGGCCGCGACAACCGCCGGAGCTGGAGCGGTGGCCGCCGCAACCGGGATTCCCCTCGTGACGGCTGGTGCGGCCGGTATGGCGGCGGTCCTGAGCACGTTGTCCACCGCTGCCGGACACGGCAGCGCAGGAGCCATCATCATCGCCGGCAGTGGACTTCCCCCACGCAGTGCCCGGGGTCGCCCAGGCGACGACATCACGGGCGACAAGGCTGTCCGTGAACTCATCGCGAAGGATCGGCGGCAGTACTACTAGACCACCATGAACTCGACTGAACCGACTCTACGTGAGACCCGTCCCACCGCCGATTCTAGCAAGTTCGGTCCGGCAAAGCGGCGTTTCGACCCCACCCAACTCTTCGCCCAGCGTGACCGGCTGCCGTGGTTCTGGTTTTTCGTTGCCGTGGCGGTGAGCGGATTGGCGGCCTTCGACCGCTACCATTTGGTGCAGCAGTTCAAGCACCGGGAACGGGTGGTGATCATTGATCCCGCTCAAACCTACTACATCAGTCCGCTACTGGAGTTTCAGGAGGCCAAGGAACTCCATGCTCAGCAGGCCGAGCTGGCGACCCTCGCCTTCTTGAACCGAAATCCGCGCGACTTCGATCACCCTCAACTCCTCGCCCAGACCTTCCTAAAACCCGCGCACCAAAAGGCCCAGGATCTTCGCGTTCGGGAGACCGCGGAGTTTCGCGCCAAGCAGCTCCATCAGAAACCGGAGATCGCCAAGATCGACATCCTGACCACCCGGGAAAACGAGGTGCTGGCCAACGTCAGCGGACAGGTCATCCGCAACGGCGTATTTCAAGAGAAGGCATTCGCGGAGGTGTTCAACTTCAAGCTGAGCCTCCGCCTGATCCGAAACCCCAATCTGGCTGCCAACGGGCGCTTCCCGATGGCCGTCGGTGAATTCAAGTATGAAAGCTTCAAGTAACCTCATGTTCCTTGCCTTGCTGGCGGCCAGCGTCGTTGCCGCCGCCCCGCCCGAGTCCATTCAGCGGGCCATTCTCGACGACCGCGTGGTGGTGGTCGTTCCTGTGGCGACCAATCGAGTGACGACGATCAGTTTTCCCGGCCCCATCGCCGCCATTGATGGAGCAGGCGTATCGGCCGATCCGAAGCTTCCAGGGGCCTTCCAGCTCGCCCACACCAAGGGTTCGGCGTTTCTCTCGATTCGCGCAGCGTCTCGCGGGACCACCTCGAACCTGAACATTCGGTGGAACCGGCGGACCTACGTCTTCGAGTTGGTCGAAAGCAATGCCCCGGTGCTGGCGCTCAACCTGGAGGAGCGCGTCACGTCGGCCACGGTCCAGCCTGCTCCCACCGTCTCGCCGACGCGCCTGTTGGCGCTGCTCGATAAAGCCAAAGCGTATCCGCTGTTGCGGCAGCAACACCCGGAAGCGGTCGCGCAGGTGGAGGCGAGAACTTTTGCCGCCACGCCCGCGGTGACGGACTTCAACGACTACGAGATCCAGATTCAGGAGATCTTTCGCTTCAACCCGGAGGACACGCTCGTTTTCCACGTTCGGCTGCGAAACAAGTCGGACAACGAGATCCGGTACCGACCTGATTCCTTCGCCGTCCGGGCGGGCGACCGGCTGTATCACCAGTCCATCAGCGACGCGCCCGGGGTACTGCCGCCCAGGGGAGAGACAACGGTCTATTTTGCAGTCACCGGGGCTCCCGATGGAGCCCGGAATGAACTCTCGCTCAAGAATGATTTTGCCGTGCTGGTGACTCGGGTGCCACCGGAGCCGCCGCTTTCGCAGGAAAACCCTCAACCGCTGCCGGGTGACTCCGGAGCCAATCAACCGTGACTCCCAATACCTTTCTACAGTTCTGGAAGTCCAGATCCGGCCGACTGCTCCTGTTCGGACTGATCTTTGGCGGTGGCCTGCTCGTGTTCGGCGTGATGCGAGGAAGGTCGGGCGGCAACGAACCCGACATGCTGCTTCCACTTCGGACCAACCGTACGGATCAGGTGGTGCAAACCGTCGAGCGGCCCATGGAGGTTTTCCGGACTCCTTTACCCAAACCCGAACCGGTGGCGGTGCCGCCCCGAACAAACGCGATTGCGACCACGGTCGGAACACCGGTGAAACCCGATGGCCCGCCGCCGACGGCCCCAATCAGTCTGTTTGCCGATACCGCGGCAGGGCTGCCGGAACCCAACGCGGTCCCCAGCGTCTA
This sequence comes from Verrucomicrobiales bacterium, assembly GCA_003445095.1. Classification (GTDB taxonomy): domain Bacteria; phylum Verrucomicrobiota; class Verrucomicrobiia; order Limisphaerales; family UBA9464; genus UBA9464. The sequence goes on along the minus strand of DLVS01000788.1, from coordinate 3,194 downwards.
TGCTCCCTTCGGTCGGCTGATTGCGTGCGAGACCGTCATTACGGTGGACTCGGCCTCGATTCAGACGCCGATAGTCGGCTTGATCACCGAGGACGTTTACCACGCAGGGAAACTGGTCATTCCCGCTGGGACTGAACTTCACGGTACTGCCCAAACCGACCGGCATCGGGAGCGCATCGCCAGCGGCAGTTCCTGGACGCTGGTGTGGCAAACTGGCGAGGAACTGCACCTCAAGGGCATCGTCCTAGATCGCGAGTTCTCCGGCGACCAGGAGGGCTGGGGGATAACCGATGGAAGTGCCGGACTTCGCGGCCGGATCATCAAGTCTGACGACCTCGCGGAGGTCAAACTGTTCGCCGCCACCCTCCTCAGCGGTGCAGCCAGCGCCCTGACGGAGCAGCAGCCGACCATCTTCGGCAATCTTGACAGCCGGTCCCTCAACAATGCGCCGCTCAAAGGTGCCCAGGACGTGCTGGAGATCTACGCGAAGAGGATTCTGGACGCGATTGAGCGCGACGGCTTCTACGTCCGGGTTCCCAGCGGCAAGCAGTTCTATCTCTACGTCCTCCAAACCATTGACCGCTCGGCTGCGGAAATTGGCGGCTCCGAGACCCCATCCGACCAGGCATCGTCAGTGAACCCGTTCCCCGCGGAGCCTGGCAGTCATCCATCTGATTTGGCAGCCGCACCTATCTTGCCCGGCCTCAACTCCAAGACATCCCAAAAACCATGAAAATGCTGATCGTGCTGATCGTTCCCGTCCCGTTGCTGGTGATCTCATGCGCCTCGCGGTCAACTCCTCCGGTCGCGGTGGAGCCGTTGCCTTCGGTGGTGGTGTCGCCAGTTGATTCGGTCCGCCATTTCGAGGTTGTCCGCGCCTACCATCTCGGCCGCTACGTGGACCCGAATCAACCGGGAGTGATGCACGAGCAACATCCCGTCTATCGGGTCGAAGCGGAATCGCGGTGGAATCTCCATCCAGGTCCAAGCTATCCGGCCCCGAGTGACGGAATGAATCCCTCATTGGACCCAGCGCATTCGCCGGCACCGACTGACGATTTGATTGTGGCCGAGTTGAATCGGCAGAAGGCGGCGACCGAGCGGGTGATGTGGGAAGCTACTCAACTGGCGCAGTCTTACGACCAACTTCAGAAGGTCATCGGCGATATGACCGCGGTCGCCAAGAACCACACGGTCATAAGCGCCCGCTTCGGGCAGACCGAACTGCGGGTCACCCGGATGGAACAGGAGCTGGGGCGCCTCGTCTCGCCCGTACCCACAGCGACGAACGATGCGCCTACGATTCTCATTGATGATCCCGATCCAGCGAAGCCCTGACGACACTTTGCCAGGATGATCCGTGGACGGCATTTGGTTGCCCCGCTCATCCGGCGAACACGGCAGATGCCGTGAAACAACAAGCCAAGAAAGCGTTATGAACAAACCAAAATCCCCCGCGCCAACCGGCGCCGGCGGCGCTGCTGCCCCCACTGATCAGCCTACCTACCGGCAAAACCCGGAGGTGGATGCCAAAATTGACGCCCACATAAAGGAATACCCTAAGTATTGGGCCTACATCCAGGGAATGCCGCGCGAGCGGCTGGAAAGAACTCTGGTTCTGAACGAGGTTCGGGAACTCGACCGCCAGCACCGGATGCGGGAGGGTGTGTTGAAGTCCATCAACAAGAGTCCCGACCTGAAGCAAGCCTATGAGACCCTGGTGAAGGATCTTCCGGAAGAGCAGCGCGAAGGCGTCATTGCCCAACTGGCGCGGCAGACCAAGCGCGCAGTGGCTCGTACCCAGGGCCAACAGCAGAATCATACTGCAACGGTCGGCGTCTGATCCGTTTGGCCCGGTCGCGTCTCCCTTCCTGGGTGCACGATTCCAAGACTGGAATTTCTGTCATCCTTGAGTAGCTTTCGCCACCCAGATTCGGGTGCGACCGGGTTTTCATGCTACTAATCTATAGGCCTTGAATAACAAGCCGCAGAAATGTGGCGAAGTGGCAGCAAAGCGCCTGCTACTTGCTCGTCAGGCATTACTGTGGTCTGGTTTGGGATGAGTCCCCCATCCGCCAATCTTCCATGGAGCATCCCGATGACATTGTTTTCCGCGTGACCGGGTTTTTGGATCACCTGATCCAGGAGCATGGCGTTTACCTGTACATGGGTTTCGGCTATCTCGGCTTCGCGGTGATTATTTGGATTCTGGTTCGGCGTCGCCGAACTCCGGTTGCTCCTGTTTCGGTCGTGATCCTGCCCTTGGGAACCCTTCCCAGACGAGACCCAGAGCCTGAGCACTCCCCGTTCGACGACCCACTCCAGCGATAGCGTTCTGGTCCCCTCTCAGTTAATTGATGACGGCCGCCATTGGCTGTCCGCGCTCCATCATACCCATGGGCTTTGGAGGTACCAATGTACCACGATTCCAACGTCATCGGACAGACTGTGTCCCGTCTCCGCTACGAACGTCATTGGTCGCAGGACGACCTGGTGGCGCGACTCCAGATCATGGGATGTGGGATCACTCGCAGCGTCCTGGCCAACATCGAGACCCGCCGTTCCGTCGCGACGGACAAGCAGATCGTGTTTCTTGCCCAAGTCTTCGGGGTGGACGTTGGGAGGCTGTTTCCACCGGGTCCAGCTCGATCCAATGGCACTCCGGTGGGGGTATGCACCCAGGCAGCAACCCGTCGTCGCAGCGAATAACCTGCGGCGGGATCTTCCAATTGACGGCCTACCGAATAGCTTATGGCGGTTCGACGAAAGGATTCTGATCAGCAGCTTGACCTGTTTGCTTCACCGCGCCCCGAACATGTCTCCACTGACCCAATACGGCCGGATGGCCGAGCGACACTGGCGGGAGTTCCTCCCGAAGCTGGTGCGCGACCTGGAAACCAAGGGTCAGTTGCAGCAGCGCTTGCTGGAGGCGGAGGAGAAGACCAAGGACGAAATGGCCACGCTGCGGAGCAGCTTGATGGCGCAGGGCCTGACCGCGGATCAGGCCCACCGGCAGGCGTGGGAGACAGTCCGGCAGAGGTACCTGTTGCTGGCGCCGGAGACTTGAGCGGTGAGTCGAGGGGCGAGCGGCCCGTTGTACCCAGGCGAGAACAGCCGGCCAGGAACCTCAATAGCTATCGTATCACCGAGGCGGATGCGTTGGGGGATGGCGGTCCGAAGCAGAAGTTTCGGCA
>DLVS01000857.1 GCA_003445095.1 Verrucomicrobiales bacterium | reverse complement strand
TACCAGACAAATCGTATAAGACGATCATGATGGAGGGGAACATCCATAACGAGGGGGTGCGGATGAATAGGTCGTGATAGTCTTAGATGACTCGAAAGACCGACAGCCAATTGGTTTCGGAAGATTCAGCGCCGGCATAATTGCCCGCTGAAAGGCCTTTGATGTGCGGTGGCATGGCTATTCCCCAAGGATACACCCCGTGGACTTTTCCGCTGCGCTCCTTGGGTGTCGCTCCGGATTCGGCGGGTAGGGCCACGGCGAGGCTCCACTCCTGATCCGTTGGCAATCGATACGTGCGTCCTTCCTTCTTGGACAACCAGGCGCAGAAGGCTTGCGCATCATTCCAGCTAACGCCGCAGACGGGATGCCGGTCGCTTTGAGGAAACCCGGGGGACTGCCAGGTATCACCCCGTTGCTTCCATTTGTTGGTGCCGAGAGAATAGGCCCCTGCGGTGGCTTGATAGCCCGTTTCTCGCACGAAAGCGGCGAAATCTTGAACCCGGGTCTCCCAGACGGAAAACAGAACGGGCGTTCCGGGTATCGAGACGAATCTCATTCCCAGCGAATTGGTGAAGGGGCGCTCGCGCGTGGGATTCAGTGGAAAGGTGTTAGCAGCGGCGCCTTGGCCTTCGCTCGACGGTGTTGAGCGGGGACCCGAATCTTGTGCGGGGCTCCGGGTCGAGTGGACGAAGGTCGCTAGTAAGCAGACCAACCCGTACGATCGCCAACTTGCGCTCAGAGTACCGAATTTCATGACACAGAGTTTTCCCAACGAATGGGTTGCACGCAACTTTGGCCTCGCGCGATGGAGTCGGAGGAACGTGAAGAATCTCCGCGTCGACATCCAGACCCGCCTTGCGCCGGTGAAACCTGCCTGCCGAGCTCGGACAGCAAGCCAAACCAGGCATATCGGCATGGTCCTGGCTTCGGCGCCTTTCGAGGGTCGAAGTTCCGTTCACAACAACTCTGTTCTGGCGCTGTCGTCGAAATTGAAGAATATACCAGCCATCAGCACGAGACGCGATTGGTTTTTGCCAAAGCGCCTGGTGGCTTAGGACTGCATTGACGATCCGCCCGTCCGCCCGAACTCCGACAGCGCTCGAATTCTATACTTTATGAATCCCCAATCGTCCCTTTGGCAACTCGCCCGACTCACGGCTGCGCTCGCGGTACTCCTGCCGGCGCTCACGCGAGCGGCGGCCCAGGTGCCTCCAGGTATGCTGAGCTACCAAGGTCGTCTCGTGGTTGGGACCACGAACTTCGACGGTACCGGCCATTTTAAGTTTTCGCTCATCAATGGGACTAACGGGCCGACGCTGTGGAGCAACGATGGCACTCCCAACGGCGAGCCCAACCAAGCAGTGGCACTGCCCGTGACCAAAGGGCTTTACCAGGTCCTGCTCGGAGATCGAAACGATCCGGCGCTCTCCGGCATGACTACCAATATTCCGTCGGCGGTATTTGCAAACCCGGATGTCCGGTTGCGGGTTTGGTTCAGTTCCGCCGCGGCCGGTCCGTTTGAGCAATTAGCTCCTGACTACCGAATTGCATCGGTTGGCTACGCGTTGATGGCAGCGGAGGTTCCGGACGGGAGCATTACGACGGCAAAGCTGCCTCCGAATGTGGTGCTCCGCGATATCTTGGGTGGAATTCAGGCCAAGAGCGTGCAAGCGACTTACTTCATCGGGAGCGGAGTGGCGCTGACGAATCTTAATGCTTCCAATATTCTGAGCGGCACGCTGGCTGATGATCGGCTTTCCGCGAATGTCGCTCGCGTCGATCGAGGTCAGGAATTCTCGGCGGCCAACGTGTTCAGCAACCCCTCCAATCGTTTCGTGGGCACTGGCGCGGGGCTGAGCGACCTCGATGCTGCCAAAATTCTCACGGGGACCGTGGCGGACCAGCGGCTCTCTACCAATGTGGTCGTGCGAGATGCTTTGGGGGGGATCCAGGTGCGGTATGCGCAAGCCGACTTATTCGTGGGGAATGGAGCTGCGCTAACGAATCTCAACGCCTCGACCGGCCTGACCGGCATCGTCGCCGATGCGCAGTTGAGCCCGAACGTCGCGCGCCTCGACCGCAACCAAGTGTTTTCCGGGCAGGTCGTCTTAGGTAATCCTGCTAATCGCTTCGTCGGCGATGGGGTTGGTTTGACGGACTTGGATGCCTCGAAAATTACCACGGGAACTTTGGGGAATCAGCATCTGTCCCCGACGGTGGTGGTGGCTGACTCGGCGGGGCAGGTCCGCGTCAGGAGCCTCGACGCTACGGAGCTTACCGGAGGGGGGGGCGGCTTGATTAATCTCAACGCGAACGCGATTTCGATCGGAACGCTGTCCGAGGCCCGGCTTTCCCCGAATGTGGCTCGGATTAATCGGGATCAGGAATTCTCTTCGGTGAATGTCTTCAGCAATCCCTCCAACCGTTTCGTGGGCACGGGCGCGGAGCTAAACAACCTCAATGCTTCCAACATCCTGTCGGGCATTTTGGCTGACGAGCGGCTCTCGACCAATGTGGTGTTACGCGATGAGGAGGGAAATGTATCGGCCGGATTGGTGAGCGCCACGGGCTTCGCGGGTGATGGTTCACGCCTTCGGGGTTTGAATGCGGATGAAATTAGGACTGGAACTCTTGCGGATGCTCGACTTTCTCCCCGGGTAGCGCGAGTGGATCTCGCCAATGTGTTTACCCATCCCGACAACCAGTTCTTTGGGCAAGGTGGCGGCCTCACCAATCTTAATGCGAGCGCCCTCAGGTCAGGGACAATCCCGCCTGGCCGGTTGCCGGCGTCCGTCGCCCGAATCAATATTAGCCAGACGTTCAGCGGAACCAATACGTTCACCAATATTGCCAATCGATTTGTCGGGAATGGAGCCGGTCTGACACTCCTCAACGCTCAAGCACTAACCAACGGCCCATTGCCGGACTCGCTGCTCTCTTCGAATGTGTTGCGACGCGACGCGGACGATGCCATCGCGGCGCCCCGCTTTTCATTACCCACCACCATGGACACGAATACGGGCGTGCTGACGCTCGGGGATGCCGTATTTCTCCATGCCTTAGGGGTGGACAATACCTTTGTGGGATCGGGTGCCGGAAGTTTTTCGGGAAGAGGGGCGAGAAACACGGCGTTGGGTTCGGCCGCGTTGGAGTCCCTCACCACCGGCAATCAGAATTCGGCCCTGGGATTTGGGGCGCTGAGAGCCAATGCGACGGGCAATGATAATTCCGCGCTGGGGGTCGGTGCCTTGGCCGGAAATACGACGGGCGAGGCTAACGTTGCCTCTGGGAATGGGTCGTTAGCCGCCAACACCAGCGGCTCACGAAATATCGGACTCGGACGCAACGCCCTCAGCGGAAACACGACGGGCAATGATAATGTTGCCGTCGGTTATGAAGCAGGAAGTCGGCTAACAACCGGTGATGACAATATCATGATTGGCGCCCCAGGTGTTCCCGATGACGCCAAAACTATTCGAATCGGCCAGCAGGGAATTCAGACACAAACCATTATCGCCGGCATTTATTCGAATACCATTCCGGACGGCCTGGCGGTGCGCATCGATGCGGAAGGCAAACTGGGGGTTCTTTCCTCCTCACGTCGGTACAAAGAAGCGATCCGTGACATGGCCAACGAGAGCGAAGTGATTCTGGCAATGCGGCCGGTCGAGTTCCGTTATAAGCCCGATATTGATCCACAGGGGTTAGTGCAATTTGGTCTGATCGCTGAGGAAGTGGATCAAATTGCCCCGCAGTTAGTGGCCCGTGGTTCACAGGGAGAGATTCAATCAGTGCGCTACGAAGCGGTGAATGCCATGATGCTGAATGAGGTGAAGAAACAACACCTACGTCTGGCGGAGCAAGAGCAGGCCATTGGAGATATGAAGCAACAGATCAGTGAATTGAATAACAAATTGGCCGAAGCCACCGCACTGCTACAACGAGTCGCGGGCCAACTGAGTTCCGTCGCTGCACCCGCAGTCGGGACGATTAGCACCCGCATTCCTGAAGGCCGGTAAGGGAATGAACGCTTTTTACCGCCAAGCGATCCGCCACAGGGGTCAGCCGCCGCCCTTACGTTGGGCGACTTTCCTGGCCATTTGCGTGCTTTGTTTTGCCCGAGCTCCTGCACAAGAATTGCTCTCGGTTGATGCTGGCGGTGGTCGAAGTTATGGGTCCGGGATCACGAACGACGCGACGATCGGGGGAGTCGCCGGTGTGGCTTCCGTCGTTTCGTCCGCAACCCCATTAGCGGTGAATCGCGCCGGATACCTCGGACAGTTGACGGAGGTAACCAAGCTCAACCTCATCGGCTCACCGCAGGTGTTACACCCTTTCGAGGCGACTCAATTATCGGGCACCGCCGAACTCGACGACGGGAGCATTGGGGAGTTGTTGGGAAGCGAAATCCTGTGGGAAGCGGCCCGATATCCAATTGTTTCTCTGACTAGCGATGGTCGGGCGCAGGCCACTGGACTAATCACCTCGAACATGTTCGCCCAGATCTCGGGCAGCTTCCGAGGTATACCAAGTACCACGGTTTTCCTTTTGGTGTCGGCCTTTCCGCCGCGAATAAGGACAGCGCCCGTCGACCAAACTGCGACAGTGGGCGGCACGGTTGACCTCGAGGTGGCGGCGGACGGTGATCAGCCCTTAGCCTACCAATGGTATTGGAACGACCTGATTATCTCGGGCGCAACCAATCGCGTATTACGGCTATCGCGCCTGGAGGAATCCAGCTCCGGGCCGTACACGGTCGCGATTGCCAACGAATTTGGATTCGCCAGCGCAACCGCCGTCGTGACGGTACTTCCCGCCACGACTCCCCCGACGATTACCAGTCCGAACGGTCCAGTGACCGTCAGCGTCGATATCGACGGCGATGTCACGTTGACCGTTGAGGCCAACGGCACGGCACCGCTTTCGTTTCAGTGGCAATTGAATGGGGAAAACCTCTCCGATCGCTTGGACGGCAGCCAACCAGGTGATTTGACTGCCCGGGGAGAACTTCGCGGGGCGACGACGAGCACGCTCACGTTAAGCCGGCTGCGACTTGCGGATGCCGGCACCTATCGAGTCGTGGTGCAAAATGGATTGCGAGCCGACGTCAGCCCCGACTTTACCCTTTCGTTTGCGGGGCTGGGCGTTTTGCCATTCACCACGAACCAGCCGCCTTTCTTGATTCCGGTGCTCAGCGCAGATGTTGGAACGGGTGTTTCTCTGCAGAGGTTGGCGGAGCCGGTTTGGATTCGATGGCGCCCCTCGACAGCTGGTTACGCCACGATTGCGACGGCCGGGAGTGGTTTTGACACGCTGCTCGAAGTCGTGGTGGTGGATGGCGCGGGAACAACGAAGACGTTGGCGAAGGATGACGATTCCGGAGGATTCCACACGAGCTTGGTTGGTTTCAATGCGACGCCTAACGACTACTATGTCAAGGTTGCTGGCTACGCGAACGCCACCGGCGACATTCAGCTTCAGTGGAAGCTTCAGCCGTCCATCCTCTTGCCAGAGTTTGGTGCGGGGCCGAGCAGTGTGGTGGTCCCGCTCGATGAATTCGGCAACTTTCTCCCGACCGACGTCGTCCTGACAGCCACGGTGACGAATGCTAACGCCCCCCAGACGACCTTCAGTTGGTTCCGGAATGGGGAGCCACTCGGCGCGGCCGTCAGCAACGACTTGCCCGTATATACCTTTACATTACCTCTCAGAAACGTTTCAATTAGTGATATTGGCCACTATCAACTGGTGGCGTTCCAGGGTAGTCACCGGTTGGAAGTTGCCAGCGAGATCGCCTCTTTGGAAGGCAGCACCGAAGCCAATCTTCTCGCCAGCCCCAAATTGGAGGCGCTGTTCGAGGAAACGTCGTTGGGGAACCGCTCCATCCATGAGTTGCGCTTGGATCCATTGGCTGCCGAGATCGCCCGATTGTTGCAATCGGAAACGCGGGTGGGACGTGCGAGCTTCTCCGTGGGACAAGGGGTGGTCGGGAGTTCGGTTGTGAACAATTCCAACGCCGGTACACAAAACACCGATCCCGTCCTTAATTCGAGTCAGGTCTACAATACTCTCTGGTATAAGGTCACATCTACCGAAGATTCCGAAACAATCTTTCGCGCTACCTCGTCCCGCACCAATGCCTATCTCGACATCATCAATTCGAGCAGAAAGGTTCTCGGTTTCGATGTGGCTCCTAAGCCGAATCCCTACGGCAACCGTCCGTCCTTGGTCCTCAGCGCCAAAAAAGGTGAAGACTATTATTTGAGGGTGGGATCCGTGGAAACGAATTCGGAGACGATTAAGATCGAGTGGACGAATTTCATTCCTGGCTTCCAGTGGGTCGAATTCGGTCCGGTGGGTCAGAATCAATCAATTACAATCAATTATATCGATAGCGGAATTAGCAACGTTCTCTCGGTATTTCAAACCAAAGCGGGCACCTCGGTGAGCCAAGCAAAGGAACTAGCCACCGAATACGTCAAGCACACGACGAACGAAACTCGATTTTCCGCTCTCAAAGATTACCGCTACTGGGTAGGCGCCGTGGCCGGCAGCTCCAACAAAGTGCAGTTGGCTTGGGCTCCGAGCATGAGCTTTCAGCTAACGAATGGTGTTTTTCGACTAACCTGGGGTGAATCAGCCGATCGTTCGTTTGCCGTAGAAGCTTTTTCGGACAATGGGCTTCCGGTCAGCCCATTAGAAGGCAGTTATTCTCAAGATGGGCTAGCGCGGACGTTTGAAGTCACGCCCTCGAATTCGCCACGATATTATCGGCTGGTTCCCGAAACACCCTAACCAGACCCCGGAAAGCCCAGGAACGACTCCTTGCCTGAGCAGACTTCGACTGTTGCCGCTAAAAGTTGAGCTTCAAGCTGGCCGTGTAGACCCGGTCCCGAGGGAGGTACGGGATCAAATTGAGTGGACTCAGATGATAATCTTGGGCCGTTAGGTTGAGGACCCCAGCGGTCACTTCAATTCTGCGTTGGAGAAACCGCCATCCCGCGATGAGGTTGAACTGCCAAAAGTCGTCACCGGTCTGAGTCGGATTACTCGGGTCATCGTTATTTTGGTGAAACCAGAGGCCGTCGAACCCCGCGAAGAAACCGGATTGGTGGTTGAATAAGACGGACAAGTCGAGCGACTGCAACAAGGCCGAGGGCTCGTAAAGAAAGGGAGCTTCGACAAACTGCTGTTGGAGCTGCGCGTCGCTCAGCCGGTAGGTCGCCCCGAAGGACCAGTGTTCATACAGAAGTTGATTCAAGGTCGCGATGAAGTTTCTTTCCGTGAAGTGAAGATCGGTATGTAGGGTGAGCGGCGGTTCGAAGGTGGTTATCGTTACAGTATTACCGTCGTCATCGGTAAACGTTTGCTCGTAGGTATTGAAGGCTCCCAGTCCCTGGCCGGAATCAGACTCTAACCACGCCCCTGTCAATCCGATATAAGTCCCTGTCGGGAATCGGTGATCGAAGGACGCCCCGTAAGTATCAAAGACGGGGGCAACGACGGAGCCGGCAATGCTTTCGGGAACGAGACTCCGAAATGCCTGAACGAATCCGGCGACTTGATTGGGCTCTAAACGAAAGCTTTGGTCGAAGCTGACGCCGCCGACCGATTTGGCGTAGCCGCCGCGCAGGTGCGTGCTGGGCATGGGTGTCCAGATAAAGCCGGCCTTAGGGCACCATTCGGCGAGGTTGGATTCCTGATCGAACAGAGGAGGTGTCCGATGATTGACCGGATACGTCAGGTTGTCATACGCGAGCCCTACCGTGAGCTGGAGAGTCCTGACTGGCTCGGCGGTCTGATAGAAATAGAATGTTCCGCGCTGGAGATCGGGATCGACCTGACCGTCCCAGTAGGGCGGTGCGTTGTTTGCGCGAGGATCGGCGAGGCTGCTGGTGGTGTCGAACCCACCCCATTGATAGCGGCCGCCAAAAATGCTGGTAAATCGGCCGTCTTCCGTTGCCCAAATTTGTTGAGCCTCGAGGGAATACAGCACGAATTGGCTGTCGTACGAGAGTTGATCTGCTAAGGCGCCGAGTGAAGGTGGAACATCATTCGTGTTGATCGTGAGGGTACTCCAGCCGGTGTCGTTCGCCGTTAAGGTGTCCTCCGCGCGAACCGCTAGAAACAAAGTATGACTCTGCGGATTCCACTCTCGATGGTAGCCGATCAGCGCGATGGGAAGTTGGGTTTCCTGGTAGTGAAGATTAGGATGTGCGTCGGCAGGATCATAATATTGGATTAGATCCCCCGAATCGACCTGCGAGTAGATCATCTCGAAGAAAAGGTTGTCCTTTGGGGTGATCTGTTGCTTGAACTTTGCGGTGACGCTCAGGTTTTGCTCTTCTTCATTGGGCCGCCAACCCTCCAGGTTAAGGTAATTGACGTCGACGGCGTAGCTCGAGTCGCCAAAAATGCCGTACTGGGAAAAGGACTCTAGCCAGTCGCCATTGCCGAGGTAGGCCGTCTGGGAAAAGACGCCCGCATGGTCACGCTCAAAAAGCCGGGAATAGTCCTGCTGGGAAACGTTCTGGGAGAATGCCCCGGCGGCGGCCGGGGCGAGCAGATTGGCCAGCAGGAGTTCGTTTTGCCAAGGCGTTTCGTAACGCAACGTGATGCCTCGCGGATCGCGGAGCGCGTCGTAGCTGTTAGCCAGAAACAGGTGAGCCGAGGCATTGGCGTAGTCGTAACTCACGGCGCGGCTGGCTTCGCGAACACCGACGTCCAGCATTCCGGCGTCACGGTAAATGGCGGCAAGGTTCGCCCCCCGTACGGCCTGGTCTTGATCTAACAACAAGCCCGACCGATAGACGGACCGATTGTCATTCAGAGCTTGTGACGCCTCGAGGTCACGAACGGCGGCGTTGATGCGATTCTCTTGGGAATTGATCAAGGCGGCATAGAACGGCGGTGTCGGATCTTTGGGATCCCACTTCATGGCGGTTGCCAATTCCGAGAGCGCGCGCTCCGGATTACCGGCAACGGCATAGGCCTTCGCCAAATAGCTACGCAGCACGGCGCGGTTGGGTTCTTGGGTCACGGCGACTTGGAGATCTTGTAGCCCACCCGCGATATCCCTTTGGCGAATGCGCAGCAGTCCCCGTCCAAGCCACGCGTTGCCGAGATTGGGGTCCAGGGAGATTGCTTCCTCGAAGGCCTTGCTGGCGGGAGTTAGCTGGTTCAGTCCCGCTAAGAGGAATCCCTTAACCGTCCACGCTTGGGCATTTTCGGGGGCGTATTTCAGTGCCTGGTCAATCGCGGCCTCCGCTTCTCCTCGGCGTCCAAAGCCGAATTCAAGCTCGGCGACTTGCGCCCACGCGAAACCAAACTCTGGCGCCAGTTTCGTCGCCGCCTGGGCCGCAGCGAGGGCGTTTCCTAGCCGATTGCGTTCGTTTCGAGCCTGCGGCGAGTATTGGAGGTAATACGATTTAGCCAGGAATTCGGAAGCCAATTGCGGCTCGGCGGACTCCGTGAAGGGAGCACCCGTCACCGTAGCCACTACCTCCTGCAAGGCTCGCGTCAGTCGCTCCTCGACCGACGAATCGCCCGAGGAGACGCCGGGCCAACGAAGGAGGTCTTCGCTGGCGGTGACCTGTCCCGCCGCCAGCAGCAGCGCCGCGTGGTAAATTGCCTCCAATCTGGAGGACGGCTGACGACCCGACGGATAGTTCGTCAACGCCGCCAACAGATTGCCTCGTTGGTAAGCTTCGACACTCAAGCGCAAGGCGGGTTCGTCGGTCACCGCCGCTCCTAAGTCTCCTAAATAAATCACTCCAGGATAATATAACATCCATTGAATCACGTGGCCCAGCCCTGCCGACGTGAGCTTGGCGGTTGTCAAGGTGGGCGGGGTATTGGATGACATCACCGCGACGTCGAGCGCTTCCACCGTCTGCGCCGGGTCGCCGGGCAGGTTGGTATTGACCAGGGTGACGGTCCCCGAGAACACCGAGAGCGTGGATTTACCAGACTCCGGGTCGATTCGGATGACCCACTCCGTGCCGCGAGCCAGAGCCTTTCCGCCGGGAAGCAGCACGACGAGGCCATCTTCTTCGCGAACTTCGCCGAGGGTTTTCAGGAAGGCGTTGCCGGTCTCAAGCCGCAGTAGGCGATCGCCGGCGACGGTGATGCGGCTGGATTCATCGAGACCGATCCCGACGGTCTGCGGGTTCAGGATGGTGACGCCGCTGCGGAGTTCGGTGCGGACGGAATCCCGGAGGTTCAATGACTGGCGCGGTCCGCGGAGGGTCAGCCAAGCATCATTGGGATAGGCTCGGATCTGGACCGTGCCGCGGTCGCTTTCGACAATGAAGCCGTTGGTGCGGACGGCTGACGCACGCTGGGCTGAGACCGGCCAGCACACGAGCAGGAAGGCGCTGAAGAAAAGGGTCGCCAGCGTCATGATTCGCACCGGTTGAATTCGGCGTTGCTTCACGGTGATGGCGTCGCGGGCCAAGCAGCTTCCTAACGGTGGCGTGGAGTGGGTCGGGAGCCGACGCTCAAGATCCGCAGGCACGCTGAGATTACAGATGGGGGAATGGCGGTTTGGCAATGACGGAAACCTTCTCGAATTGGATCCGGGGAGTCGTGCCATCCGAAAATGTGACCTGAAATCTCTTGCTTGTCAGGCAGAGAAGACGGCTTCGGGCGCGGCGGGTCGAATTTCGTGGCGGCCCAGCATGAATGTCGAGCGACACCTGGCGTTGCCGTGGCTGTCTTGACCGGCTTGATTGGGCCGCGCCGAGAACACCTGAGGCTGCGACCCCGGCACCTTGCCTTGCGGAGGGAAGAACGCCTGACTTTGCTTCGCGAGTGGAGGTTGTCGCGGCTGGTATTTCGGTACGTGGAAAAAGCAACCGTCAGCGTGTTTTCTGGCCTGGGCAACGGTGGAAGCCTATGGCATTCACCGACGGGCTATGAGCGGTAAGAACGTTTTCATCAGCTACAGCCACGATTC
>DLVS01000212.1 GCA_003445095.1 Verrucomicrobiales bacterium | reverse complement strand
AATCGGTAAACTCGGTCGACATCTTGCGCCGCGTCGGGCAAACGGCCGCCAATGACGAGGGTCCAACCGTCCACGGGAGGTGAAACGAACCAGGCGCGTTCTTTACTCCGAGCCAATGCCTCGGACCAGGGGATCCCCGGAGACGGCACCGACAAAGCCTCACGAACCGCGACTGAATTGACCGTGTGAATCGCGACCCACCGCGCCGGCAAAGGATACGATCCCGGCCGTCGCCGCGGGATGGAGGCTCGTCCCGCGCGCTCTCGAGCCTGATCTTCGCGCCGCAGCCGACGCAGGTGGCGGCGGTACATCAGGAAGAAAGCGAACGTCAGACCGAAAACAAAGCTCAAGGACCCCAAGAGGCCCATGACCAAGCGATCCATGACGGACTATACCTCTCAGGTGTTCCAGCCCGCAATTGGGAACTGCCTGGAAGTCATTTGGAGCTTTGGGAGTGCGGCTGCGGCAGCTCCGCGGGGCGGCTGCTTTGGCCTGCGAGGTTGAACGGTCTGGGCCACACACTGCCGCGTGGACATTGTTCGAAGGCGGTAACTGCGCAATGCCTTCCGACTTGGTTCCACTACGGCGCGGCCAGTCGCGACCGCACTGCTCCATGCTAAAGTTGCTTCATCGATTCGTCTAAGGCACCGATCAACGCGTCGATGGTTGCCGCGGTCTCGTCACCCATGTTCGAAATTCGAAAGGTGGTGCCCTTGATTTTTCCGTACCCGCCGTCGATGAGGAAACCACGGTCCTTCATCAATTTTTGGAGTTGAGCGGTATCCACCCTTCGTCCCGCCCCGGATTTGGCGCCGTTGTTGAAACAAACCAGAGTGAGTGACTCGAACCCGGCGTCGGGATACAGCGTCAGTCCGTGCTTCTCTCCCCAATCGCGCAACATTTGGTTGGTGTGTCGGTGCCGGGCATACCGAGCCTCTAGTCCTTCCGCGAAGAATTCCTCCAGCTTCGAGGTCAACGCGTAAACGTGAGATACGCTCGGCGTGCTGGGTGTCATGCTGTCCTGGGCATTCTTCTCAAACTCCACGAAGTCGAAATAGTAACCACGATCCTTCGCGGTCGCCGCTTTGGCCAAGGCGGCCGAGGACACGGTGAAGACCGTCAATCCGGGCGGTAACGCGAACGCCTTCTGCGATCCGGCGAGCAACACGTCCACGCCCAACTCGTCAAACCGCAACGGAACGGCCGACATCGAACTCACGGCGTCCACGATGAACATCACCTCCGGGTACTTTGCCTTCAGCGCGGCGATTTCGGCCACAGGCGACATGGTGCCGGTGCTCGTTTCGTTGTGAATGAGGGTCAGCGCATCGAACTCGCCGGTAGCGAGACGCGCGTCGATTTGCTCAGCGCGAATCGGCGAACCCCAGGGAACCTGCAACGCTTCCGCCGCCTTTCCGCAGCGCTGAGCCACGTCGAACCACTTGTCCGAAAACGCGCCACACATACAGGTCAACACCTTTCGGCGAGTCAAGTTGCGCAAGGCCCCTTCCATCACGCCCCAGGCAGAAGAGGTGGAAAGATAAACGAGTTGGCGCGTGCTGAGGAGCGCTTGGAGTCGCGGTTGCAGGCCGGCGTACAGATCTTTGAACCCCTGTCCGCGGTGCCCAATCATGGGCCGGCAAAAGGCCGCAAAAGTTTGCGGACTGACTTCGACCGGACCGGGTATGTGCAGCTTGATGTGCGGCATAAATAAAAACGCAGTTTTCCATACCCAACTCGGTGAATCAAGGCAGCGCCTGGCGAACTCGGGTTATCCGGGTTATCCGGTTATCCGTCTTATCCGGCTACCTCCCAAAATTGTTGGTGGAAGCTCTACTCCAGCGAAGCCGCGCGGTCCACGACTACGGAGACTCGTCGAGCCAGAATTGGCCAAACTTCCCTGCGCAACCTTTTGTTGCACCTGCAACAAAAGGTTGCACGGGCCGATCAAGAGGACTGTGGCGCGGGCAGGTTGGGTTAGCGCGCCGGTTCGACGACGCGCACAATGCGTTCGACCGTTTTTTCCAGGCCGCCTTGATTGGCTGCGACCACAGCCGCCGCTCGACGGCCAAGTTCTGCCCGCCGGGAAGGATTAGACAGAATTTCGGCCAGCGCGCGTTCGAGTTCCGTCGCGTCCTTCACTTGAATCGCCCCGCCTTCCGCCAAGAACTGGGGAACGATCTGCGCGAAGTTCTGCATGTTGGGACCAAAGAGCACCGGTTTCCCCAGGGCAGCTGGTTCAATTGGGTTCTGGCCCCCCTCGGCCGTGAGACTCTTGCCCATGAACACCACGTCGGCGCGCTCATAGAAGAATCGCAACTCACCGGTGGTATTGACCAACAGACAGTGGAGGGAATCCGGTTCGCGTTGGGTCGCCGGTGTGATCTCGCTGCGATAGGCAAACCGCGCCCCCAGCGATTGCAATTCGCGGCCCACCTCGCCTCCCCTTTCGTGATGCCGGGGAACCAGGACCAAGAACAGCTTCGGGAAGCGCGACCGCAGGCGCTCTGCCACTCCGGCAAGGATTGCCTCTTCGCCGGCATGAGTGCTTCCGGCAACCAGGACTAGCGCATCCGTCGGCACACCGATTTGGCCCAAGAGTTCCGAAACGTCCAGACGCGCGCCGGAGGGTTCCGCGCCAGTGTCAAACTTCAGACTCCCGACGACAAACACCGCCTCCGGCCGCACGCCCAGTTGCCGAAGCCTTTCTGCGTCCAATTCGTTTTGGACTCCCACACCGTCGAAGCCGGCGAACAGTGGCCGAAACAGGAATCCGGCCCGGCGGTAACCGCGAAAGGAACGGGGAGAGATCCGCGCGTTCACCAGGAACCGAGGAATGCCACGACGGCTGAGCCCCCACATCATGTTGGGCCAAATTTCGGCTTCGATGAAGATCATGGCCTCGGGATTGACGAAGCCGAGCGCGCGCTGGACGTGTTTCCGGCGGTCGATCGGGTAGTAGATCTTGGAAACGTGCGCCGGCAGACGCCGGTGCAATTCCCCCATGCCGGTGGACGTGGTGGTGGAGACCACGAACTTGTGGTTGGGCAACCGGTGTTCGAGGGAAGCGATCAGTCGGGTGCAGACGGCCACTTCGCCGACGCTGACGGCGTGAATCCAGAGGATTCGGCGATTGGTCAGCGCCTGCTTGAGCTTGCCGTCGTACTGCGCGAAGCGTTGTCCGAACCCGGCAACCCAGTTGCCGCGCCGGTACATCTTGAGGAAATAAAATGGAGCGCTTAATGCAAAGCCTATGTTGAAGAAGACGTTGTAGAGAAATCGCATTGCTGTCTGAGCGTCCTCCGATGGTACTCAGCACGACGGCAGGAAAAAGCAAAAGTTACACCAACATGACGAAACGATGGCAGCGGAGGTTGCCAGGTAGGACGGGGTGGTGGAGCCGAGGGGATTCGAACCCCTGACCTTCTCATTGCGAACGAGACGCTCTACCAACTGAGCTACGACCCCGTCCCCGAAAAAGCGCAGCGGTAAATGGCAGACGGGTCCAGCGAACGCAAGTCCGGGTTTCGGCGAACAAACGGAGGGGCTGAAGTTTCATACCGCCGTAGCCGCCGAGCGAACGAGGCGCATGATTCCTTTCCCAACGACCAATCATTCCACCAACTCCAACCTCCTCCTACGCCCCTCAGTCGGCGCGTCCTCCCGTCCGCGATCTACTGCTCTGTCTACGGCTCTGACTACAGCGCCAGTTGATCTTCAGGCTTCGCTGGGCCGGGAGTCGCTTTGATGTCGAGATTCAAAACCACGTTATCGCGAATCAAGTCGTTGGGCATACCCGGGAAATTGATGTTGAAATCGCGCCGATTGATCGCGAACTCTGCTTTCAACGTAACCGCGTCCGGCGCCAGTTGAACGGTTGCGGGGAACGAAATGCTCTTGGTAACCCCGTGCAGATTTAGATTGCCGGTGA
>DLVS01000497.1 GCA_003445095.1 Verrucomicrobiales bacterium | reverse complement strand
CTTCGGTGGGAATGTAGCCGGTGGCGCCATCGCCATAGCCAGCGACACAGATAAAATCCTCGGGACGGAGGGATTGAGCGTAGAGCTGATATTCCACGTAGCTTTCTCCGGGCAACAGAACGACGGCCGCGCGGCCAAGGTCGAGGCAGGGAATCTCGAGTGGGCGATTGGAGGCGACTCGTCGGCGCCAGCTCAGTCCCATCGCCGCGAGGCATTGTTGGAACGGCTTCGTCTCCGGGGTGAGCGAACGCTCGAGCTCGTTCTCGGTGAAGCCAGCGGAACTGCGGGGTTCAAGTTCCAGCCGGGCGACCCGGAATTGGTACGACTCGAGCGGAGTCCGCTGGGTCGATTCCCACGCGGCGGTCATCGCCTGGTGCAGCCGCGCGGCGAGGACCGGGCGGTTCTCCTTCGCTCCCGTGTTGTATTTGCCGGCGGTGACGTTGCCACTGGCACCTGAGACATAGATTTGGAAGACGCCCGGGGTTTCCGACTGCCTAGTCCTTCGAGCGATTCCGGGAAAGTCCGCGGAGACTTCTCCTTGCCCGTAATAACTCATCGGATGGACCGCATAGAAGCTCAGGGCCGCGAGCGGTTGGTCGTTGTCCCAAAAGCTCAGGGTTCGGAGCCAGGGATCGACTACCCCCTCGTCCGCGGTGATCGCGAACGCGTTTCGCGTGGCACTTCCCCGATCCCACCGAATCGAACCATCGGGCATCGAGTAACGTCGGTTGGAAGTGACTTGTTCAACGCGCGCCTGGCCGGTGCCGATTTGGTTCAGGCGCCGCGTCGAACGGAGGGATTCATGCAGGGCGTCCGCTACTCGCTGCACCGCCGACTCATGGAAATCAGGATCGCAAACGGTTCCGACCAAACGTCGTTCCCGGAGGATCGATTCAGCCGCGAGATCAGCCACGGGGGCGTCGTGCTGATGGATTGTGCTGATGAGCACACGTTCGGGCCGTGTGCCGGCGGCGGCGGCGAGCGCCTGTTGCCAACGGAAATAGGCCTGGTTTCGGATCTCGCACCAATCGACCGAGACGAAGACCACTGGATCGCCATCTCCGAACAGGACCAGCCCGCGGGACTCGAGAGGATCGGCGATGCTTCGGGAAAGCCAGGCACCGCCCATCATCCCATGCCCAATCGGCACCGTGACATCGGCGGAAAAGGTGGCCAGTCGGAGCGAATTCTTCGCCGAAGTCTGGCATCCGGCGATTCCTGCGGAGATGCCGAGTGCCAGGCCTTGGAGAGCGGTCCGGCGGCTGAGGGGCGGCATCACCGGATGAAAGCGGAGGCGAGCCTTCGGAGTCGATATCTTTGGACCCGAAATCCGAAGGGCATTGGAGCGTGCGTGTCTCCCGAGGATGTTCTCGGCGCGGCGTCGAAAATAACACGCCAGGTTGGATGCGTTGCACTGATCGGCGCATTCCCAAATGTATCGCTCCTTCCATTGCCCCCGGGGGCTGCGACCTGCTTTTCTTTCCGCAATGTCGTCTGCGTGTGCTCGGTTGTTTGGGATCTTCGTCTTCGTCGTTCTCGGACTTCACGCCAACCTGGCCGCCCCACCGAACGTCCGCCGCATTCTCTACAATTTGGATGGCGATTCCTGCCTGACCTTAAAGGCGGGTCGTAATGGGCCGGGCCCGATCACCACCAACGACCTGGTTCAGTTAGTGGACGAATTGACGGCGCCAGGCAGCCAGGTGGACACGCTGCTCGTCTGCGTGAATGCGCAGGTGGTCTATTACCCGAGTCAGGTAGGAACACTCCGGGGCACACTTTCCACCGAAGCGGAGCGCGCCGCTTGGCCCGCGTCGGAACGCCAACGCTTCGCCAATCTGGAGGGATTCTTCGCGGCCGGACTGGATCCCTATGCGTTGATCCTGCGGGAGGCCCGTCGGCGCGGACTCGAGACGTTCCTGACATTTCGAATGAATGATGCCCACGGAAACGATTTTCTTCGGACCGCGTTCTGGAGGGATCACCCGGAAAGTCGTCTGCCCAATGGCGCCCTCGATTTCGGTCGCGAGGAGGTACGGGAGTATATCTTTCGCCTCATTGAGGAGGCGATGGAGCGGTACGATTGCGACGGCTTGGAGCTCGACTTCCAGCGGTTTCCCACCTTCTTCGCCGCGAACTCGTCTTTGTCTCCCGCGGAACGAAGCGCCGCGATGAACGGCTTGGTCGAGCGCGTCCGGCTCAAGCTCACCGAACTCAGCACCCGTCGGGGCAAGCGCCTATTTCTCTCGGCGCGGATTCCTTCGGCGTACGGCATGGGGGCGCCGACCTATGCGCAGTCGGTGGAACGAGGCTGTGATCCGGCCGAATGGGCGCGGCGAGGTTGGATTGACTTTCTAACCATCAGCGAATGGCTCTTCACCGCCCCGACGCTAGATCTCGCCGACTGGCGCAAACACATAACCGGAGTCCCGCTTTACGCCGGCATCCAACCGGAATCTCAGCCCTCATCCGATGCCTCGGCTTGCGAACATTGTTTAGGTGCGTCCGGATATCGTCGCCTCGCGCGCGAACGCTGGGCCGACGGGGCCGACGGGATTTATCTCTTTAACTTTTTCACGACGCGCGAATGGCGCGAACCGCTGGAACCGCCGTGGGAAGTGCTCAAAGAAATCGGCAGTCCCAACACATTGGCTCGGTTCCCAGTAGCCCCCTGGGAGACCAACAAACCGATCGCCACGATCCGTGCGGAGCGGTATCGACCTCACGTACGACCTCGGGCCGCAGCCATGACCGCCATGCATCGGGTGGGCCCGGGTTTAGAACGCCGCGAGTGGCAAGCGACCGAAACCCAGGACGACGTGGCGGACGAGCAGAAGGCCCGTTGGTCCCTGGACAATGGCCGGACCTGGTCGGAATGGGTGCCGCAGCAACCCTCCTCCCTCGTTGACTACGCTGGGGTGAAGGTCTGGGAAGGCGGTTGGGCCGACACGTTCGATCCGGTTTCGGGTCGGCTGGTGCAGCTTTGGCTACGCCAGATCCAACGAGAGAAACTCTATCATTGCTTCAGCTACGTCCGCACCTCGACCGATCTGGGGCGGACGTGGTCGGCGCCGGTGATGCTTCGTTACGAGCCGGGGCCGGGGTTCGATCCGCAAGAGCCGGCTAGCCCGGCGTTCCTTGATCGAAACGAAGGATATCCCGGCAACAACATCGCGCGGCTGGAAGATGGGACGCTGGTGCTGGTGCTGGCGCATGCCAATGCCCCGGGAGATCCCCGGAACAACCAACGGCCCTGGCGGATGGGTTCCGTGCTATTTCGCGGGCGCTGGGACTCGGTCGGATCTAATTACGTTTGGACTGCCGGGGCGCGGATCGAGATCTCTCCCGAACGCTCGGCACGAGGACTGATGGAACCGGAGGTGGCCGTGCTTAAGGACGGACGTCTCTTGGTGGTGTGGCGGGGATCAGACGAGGGCTGGGATGGAACGAAGGCCACGGAGCCAGGTCGCAAGTGGTTCAGTCTTTCCACCGACGGGGGACGCACCCTGGCTCCGGTCGAAGCCTGGCGTTATGCGGATGGTTCGGAATTCTATTCGGCTTCGTCCATTCACCGGATGCTTCGTCATCGAGGCAACGGTCGGCTGTACTGGCTGGGCAACCTATCCGTGACACCGCCGCGCGGAAATCATCCACGCCACCCGCTGGTCATTGCGGAAGTGGACGAAACTGCGGCGGCGTTGAAACGAGAGACGGTGACGGTAATTGCTGATCGTTCACCCTATCACGGGCCGGACGTTCAGTTCTCGAATTTCTCCCTCTTGGAGAATCCGGAGACCTCCGACCTGGAGCTTTACCTAACTACCTACGGGCAAGAACGCGATCCCGCCGATTGGGCGACAGCGGATAGCTGGAAGTACGCGGTCTCGCTGCAGCGATCGCGTGATCGGGGCAATTGATTGAAAGGTATAAGGTATCGACACCACCTACGAATTGCCTGAACTGTCCGACTGCCCAGCAGGCGGCACCAGGGCCTCGTTCGCCCTGGTGAGTGGTGTGTCGGTCACGCTCCTTTCGAGCGCTTTTCGTCAATCTCTCGAATCGCCGAGATGAGTTCATGAGCCTTGTGAAACAGTGGAGACACGGCATGACGGTTCTCCCCAAAGTCATCGTCCTTCGCGGAAACGGTCACAATGCCCTTGCCAGTGACGACGTAAAAGGTGGTCGTGCCGGGCATAACCACCGGCGTTTCCTTCGTGCTGGTCATCTTGCCGACAAACTTCGCGGCATCCGACAGAAGTGCCTTCGCTGCCGCCGCTCCTTTGGGCTGGGCCCCGGCGCCAATGATACCACCACCGTTACTGAAGTAGAGACTCGCTGAACCATCGGCGGTGGCGATGAGGGTGAAGGCTGCCTCAGGAAATCCAGTATCCATTACCACCGCCAATATCTTAGATTCGTCCTTCTCGCCAATGTCTGCTGGCCTAAGTTTCAGCACCCTGCTGCGCAGCTCCTGATAAATGGCGGCAACCTCATAGGGAGGCTTCGATGGCTCGGCCCCGGACATGCCGAGAATGCTAGAAAGAATCGTCATCGTGACAAGGAGTGGACGCATCGGAGTTGGGCGAACGATTCGAGAGCGCATTCGACTTGGCAGTACCCAAAGAGCTTCCCGACTTCCACTCTTCCCGACGAGTTTGAGCCAAGCGCAAACCAATGGGTGAACACAGTTTGGCCGCTAGGAGTCCTGTAGCGCACCGGGGATCAAGGCATCGCACGCGAGGGTGGCCGCGCCGTTTTCCGTGCACATCGCGTAGCGCACCAGCCGGCCGTCGGTCTGCCCGGCCCAGCCGCGGTCGTCGTTGTTCTCGGCGTACATCGCCACCGCGGCGTGCTCGCCCTTCGCGTTCACGGCGTAAAAGGTGACATTGAAGTTCGGGTCGCCGTTCGGCTTCCGCAGGCGCTTTTCGATGGTGTTGGCGCGGATGCGACGGAGCGCCTCGAGGCAAGCGTCTTTCGGATGCTTTCCTTGTCGCATCGTCTCGACCACGAGGTAGGACGAGAGGTTGAAGAGGTTGGCCTCGCCGCGCCCCGTCGAACCCGCGGCGCCGACCAGGCCGTCCACGTAGAGGCCTGCCCCCAGGACGGGCGAGTCACCGACCCGACCCGGAATTTTCCACGCGAGACCGCTCGTGGTAGTGACACCGCCGATTTCCCCCTGAGCGTTCACGCCATTGCAATTGATCGTCCCCCAGTAGTGGCGAGCGGGGATAACGCCCGTGGCGATCAAATGCCGCAGGATTCCCTCGTCATGGAGCTGTGCCCCGGTGTTGCGATCTTGGGGACGCAAGTAATGGCTTGGGTCAGTCCGTCGTTTCCATTCGAGCCAGGCTTTGCGCGAGCGCTCCGTGTTGAGGTCGGCCTCGATCGTGAAGCCCATGTTTCGCGCAAACTCCTGCGCGCCCTGCCCGACCAGCAGGTGGTGGTCGGTATTTTCCATGACAGCATAGGCAACCTTCGAAGGGGTTCGAACCCCTTCGAGCGCCGCCACTCCGCCTGCTCGCTTTTTCGGTCCGTGCATGCAGGAGGAATCAAGTTGCACCACGCCGTCGGCATTCGGCAGACCGCCATAACCAACGCTCGTATCCTCGGGGTCGAGCTCGACCACGTTGACTCCGGCAATGAGCGCTTCGAGCACGTCGGTTCCCTGGGTCATCAGGCCGAAAGCGATCTCGACACAGGTTT
>DLVS01000539.1:6811-12760 GCA_003445095.1 Verrucomicrobiales bacterium | reverse complement strand
CCAGCAACCACGGACGAAGTCCTTGTGCCGTGGCATCCGCCGAGCCACCCGAAACCACCCCATCCGGCACCGGCACACGGCGAAAACGCGGGGACGGGGGTTTGAAGGCCGGTGCATTGGAGCGCAAGTCAGGCACCAGTCGCTCAAGAAACCAGACTTGGCCGCCGCGTGCGCCAAACGTGTCGACGCTCTCATCGGAGGTGTTCGCGAACTCCCGCAGTAGCGTCGGCTGGTTGGTCGAGCTCCTAAGATTCTGTCCGGCGTAGTCGCGAAGTGCTCCCAATACCCGCCGATTGTGAGCGCGTTCGAAAGCATCCGTGAGCACGGCGTTAAGTTCACCCGTGCCATCGACCAGCACGAAATGACGTGTGGGTGTGCCTTTCTTTTCGAGCAAGATGGGCAACTGAATGCTCACCGTGATGATTACGGGGAACAGCAGAAGCCCCAGCCAAAAGCCTTTGGTTTTGGCGCTCTCGGCGAACTCGCGCCAAGCGATTAAGAAAGCGTATCTCATCGGAACGCCGCCTCCTTGGCGTCTGGACCGACCAACTTCACAAAGACGTCGTGCAAGGTCGGTTTGTCGAAATTGAAAGCCCGGAGGCGAATTTGCTGCGCAAAACAACTTTGTAACACTGCTTGTCCATCCGCACCGGGCTTTAGTTCCAATTCCCACAACCCGTTCGGTTGATTCACCACGTTGGCCACTTCGGGAAGCGCGCGCAGGGGTTCCACGTTGTCCTCGGTCTGCAAGCGCACGCGGCGCGGCAATGAACGATGCGCCTCCACGAGCGTACCGTCGAAGAGCTTTCGGCCCTTGGCGATGATGCTCAGCCGATCACAGAGGCGCTCGGCGTGGGCCATGACGTGAGTCGAAAAAATCACGGTCCGCCCACGAGCGCGGAGATCCGTGATGATTTCCTCCATCACCGTCTGATTCACCGGATCGAGACCGGAGAACGGTTCGTCGAGGATGACAAATTCCGGGTCGTGCGCGATGGCCGCCAGCACCTGCACCTTTTGCCCCATGCCCTTCGACAACGCTTCAGTTTTCGCCTCGGCGAAATCTTTCAAGCCATAACGTTCGAGCAGTTGAAAGGCGCGTAGTTTGGCGGCGCTCCGGCTGAGTCCTTTCAACGTCGCGAAATAGGCGATGATCGCCCAGGCCTTCATCTTTTTGTAGAGACCCTTCTCTTCGGGCAGGTAGCCGATGCGCTCGCGGATCGCGAGCGAACTGGGCGAACCCAATACGGTTATTGAACCGCTTGTCGGCCGGATGATCTCGAGAATCATCCGCAAGCACGTGGTCTTGCCCGCTCCGTTGGGCCCGAGGAAACCGAAAACGCAGCCGGTGGGAACCGCCAGGGAGAGATCGTCGACCGCCATGAAGTCGCCGTACGTCTTGGTGACGCTCCGCAATTCGAGCGCAGGCGGAAACATGGTTTCCAACGAATAAGACAAAATAAGCCGGATTCAAAGTGCCAGGTGACGGCGATAGTCCGCCACTGCGTGCGAGGCCGGAAACCGGGCTACCTCAAGCTCACTCGTTATCCTTGAATCAGCGGTTCCCTCAGCTTGAGGCAGCCCTGGACTGGAAATCTCCGTAGCAGAAAACGCTGGAAAAAGATGACCGCGACCGTCACAACCTGACTTTTCGCTCTTAACCCATGAATGAGCAGATCGTCATCCTCGACTTCGGCAGCCAATACACACAGGTCATTGCGCGCCGAATTCGAGAGTGCAGCGTCTATTCCACCATCCTGCGCTTCGACACCCCGGCCACCGAGATCGCCAAACTCGCGCCCCAAGGAATCATCCTCTCCGGCGGGCCTAATTCGGTGTATTCGCCGGATGCGCCGTTACCGGATAAAGCGATCTTCAAACTGGGCATTCCCGTGCTCGGAATCTGCTACGGTGTTCAGGTGTTCGCGCAATTTCTCGGTGGTAAAGTCGAGAAAGGTCTGAAGCGCGAGTATGGCAAGGGAACACTGACGATCGCTGATCCTGCCTGTGCGCTCTTCGAAGGGCTCCCGGAGACGACGCAAGTTTGGAATAGTCACGGAGACAAACTCACGCGGCTGCCCAAGGACTTCGTCGTTGTCGGCACGACCGAGAATTCGGACTACGCGGCCATCGAACTTCCCGGCCGAAAGTTCTTCGGTATTCAATTCCACCCCGAAGTCGTCCACACACCCCGCGGAAAAGAGATTCTCAGCAACTTCGTCCACCGAATTTGCGGCTGCGGGCGTTCTTGGACGATGCGTGGCTACATCGATCAAGCTGTGGACGAAATTCGCGCCCAAGTGGGAAAGGAGCAGGTCATTCTTGGGTTGAGCGGCGGGGTGGATTCCAGCGTCGCCGCCGCGCTGTTGCACAAGGCCATTGGAGACCAACTAACGTGCATCTTCGTCAACAACGGCCTCCTCAGAGCCGGCGAAGCAGATGTGGTCCGCGAGGTGTTCGGACAGCATTTCAAGATTCGCCTGCAGTATGAAGACGTCGGTCGTGTTTTCCTGAAGTTGCTCAAGGGCGTTACGGACCCCGAGCGCAAGCGAAAGATTATCGGCAAAGCATTCATCGATATTTTCCAAGCCGCGACCCTCCGCGCTGGTAAAGCGAAGTTTCTGGCCCAGGGAACACTCTATCCCGATGTGATCGAATCGGTGCCGATCGCCGGGAACCCCGCCCATATGATCAAGTCGCATCATAACGTGGGCGGTTTGCCGAAGAAGATGAAGTTCGCGCTGGTCGAGCCATTGCGTTGCCTGTTCAAGGATGAGGTGCGTCAACTCGGACTGGAGTTGGGTCTACCCAAGGAAATTGTGTATCGGCAACCGTTCCCGGGACCAGGGTTGGCGGTACGTTGTTTGGGAGAGATTACCTCCGCCAAACTGGAAATTCTTCGAGCTGCCGACACGGTGGTGGTGTCAGAAATGAAGGCCGCCGGGTTGTACTACAAAACGTGGCAGACTTTCGCGGTCTTGCTGCCGGTCCGCAGCGTCGGAGTTCAGGGAGACGAACGGACCTATGATTTCACCGTGGCTTTGCGCGCCGTCGAATCGCAGGACGGGATGACGGCCGATTGGGTCCACTTGCCGTATGAATTGTTGGAGAAGATTTCGTCGCGGATCACTAACGAAGTGCGCGGCGTCAACCGCGTGGTGCTCGACCTGACCAGCAAGCCACCGGGGACCATCGAGTGGGAATGACCGCGCGGCTCGCAGTAACCGAGGCATCGGCCGGGCCACAAAAAATGAATTCCTGAAGTGCTTCTTCGGAAAGCCGCATTGAAACCGCGGCCGGGGTCGCTCAACCTGCGCCCCCAACATGAACGAATCGTCACATCTGGATGAGCTGCTCGCGTCGCGGGCAGGCGGGACGCGGCGGGCCATCGAACCTTGCACTGTCGTCATCTTTGGTGCCTCCGGAGATCTCACGTCGCGCAAACTGATTCCCGCCTTGTATCACTTGGCGCTCGAAAAGGCCCTGCCCACGCCCTACCGGATCATCGGCTTTGCCCGGCGCGAGAAGACCGACGATTCCTTTCGCGTGGAGCTTCGCGAGGCGTTGGGGAAGTTCTCACGAACAAAACCGGTGAACGACACCGTGTGGGCCGCCTTCGCCGCCAATCTGCATTACTGTCAGGCCGATATCTCCGATGCTTCCGGCTACCAGCGCCTGAACGAATTGATCAATCGCGCGGATGACGAAAAACTGAAGAGCAACCTCCTCTTCTATCTGGCGACCAACCCAAGCCAGTTTGGCGAAATCTCGCAGCATCTGAGTGACGTAGGTTTGCTGGAGAAGTGTGAAAACGGCGGTTGTATGCAACGGCTCGTGGTCGAGAAACCGTTTGGGCACGATTTGCCGAGCGCGCAGCAACTGAATGCCGAACTCATCCGCAACGCGCACGAGAATCAGATCTTCCGCATCGATCATTATCTCGGCAAAGAAACAGTGCAGAACATTTTAACATTCCGTTTCTCCAACGGAATCTTCGAGCACTTGTGGGATCGCGACTCCGTGGATCATGTGCAGATCACGGTGGCGGAGAAGCTCGGGGTGGGATCTCGTGGCGGCTATTACGAAGAATCCGGCGCGATGCGGGACATGATCCAGAATCACGTGCTGCAGGTCCTGTCGCTGGTGGCGATGGAACCTCCGGTGTCGCTCGAAGCCGAATCGATCCGCGATGAGAAGGTAAAGCTCCTGAAATCCATCCGCCCGATGACGCCGGCGGATGTAGCGAAGCATGTGGTGCGCGGCCAATACTTCGCCGGCGAAGTCGATGGCGAGGCGCGTCCGGCGTATCGCAGCGAGCCCAAAGTGGACCCCAAATCGAACGTGGAGACGTTCGTAGCGATGAAATTGTGGATTGATAACTGGCGCTGGAGCGGCGTGCCGTTTTATGTGCGCACCGGGAAGAACCTGCCGGTGAGTGCGAGTGAAGTACGCATTCAGTTCAAGCCCGCGCCCAACATTCTCTACGGCGCCAAGAGCGACGTTCATCTCGATCCCAATTCGCTCACCTTGCGCTTGCAGCCCAATGAGGGGATCGCGCTGCGGTTCAACGGCAAAGTCCCGGGGGGCGGTACCAAACTGCAGCCGGTGCGGATGCAGTTCAGCTACGACACGGAGTTCGGCGCTTACACCCCGGAGGCCTACGAACGCTTACTCCTCGAGGCCATTGCCGGGGATGCGACGCTCTTCATTCGTCGCGACGAAGTGGAGACGGCTTGGGGCATCGTGGATTCGATCCGCAACGCTTGGCTAGAGAAGCCATTGACCAACCGGGAGTTTTATCTAGCCGGCACCTGGGGTCCGACCGCTTCCGACGATTTGTTGAGCTGTGACCAGCGCGAATGGAGACATCCGCAACCGCAGAAATGACGCGGCGGATTACGCGAGACGCGGGCGCCGCCTCGGACCCACGAGCGAATCTTTCACGCACCGCAATGGCATCCCAAACCTGACGACACCAAACGCCGAGGCGAACTGAAGTCCACGCTTCACTCTGGGTTCGAGTCCGCCCACCGTGCGGATTGATCTTCGTTCAAAATCTATCATGCGCTTCTTTGAGTTCTGCCGGCTCGCCCCGGCGTTGTTCGGAATAGTGGCTCTCCGACTTCAGTCGGCGGGCATAGGCGCACCCGAGCCGTTGGCACCGCCCCACGCCTCACCGCTGACTCCAGAGGAACAGCAGAAGACGTTCACGGTCGCGCCCGGGTTCACGGTGGAATTGGTCGCGGCCGAACCCGATGGCGGAAAGTTCGTGGCGCTTACCTTCGATCACGCCGGCCGCTTGTGGACTTGCACCGCCTTGGAATACCCGATTGATGCCAACGAGGCGCCGACAGAAGCGAAGGCTCTCTTTGATCGTGGAGGGCGGGACAAGCTCTTGGTCATCGACACCCCCACACTGGCGGGACGGCAGCCAGCGCGTGCGTTCGCCGAAGGGCTAGCCATGCCCCTCGGGGTGCTCCCGTATCGGGACGGGGCATTCGCTCAATACGGCTCGGAAGTTCGCTTCTATCGCGACACGAATAGCGACGGCCGGGCCGATTCCCACGAGGCAGTTCTCACTGGCTTTGGCATCGAAGATTCCCATTTGTTCCCGCATCAGTTTACTCGCGCGCCCGGCGGCTGGATTCTGCTGGCACAAGGAGCGTTCAATTACTCGAAGGTCCGGACTCGCGACGGCACGATTACCGAGTTCAACAAAACCAAACTCGCGCGCTTTCGTCCCGACGGATCGAAGTTCGAAATTATCGGCTGGGGTCCCTGCAACATTTGGGGCTTGGAAATGAACCGCGCGGGCGAGTTTTTCATTCAGGAGGCGAACGACCAACGTTGGCCGATGATGCCTTTCTTGGAAGGCGGGTCGTATCCGTTGTGTGGTGACGACGTCCCAAAGCCCTACGCCCCGCCATTCCCAAAACTGGCCAAGCAGGA
>DLVS01000539.1:0-6800 GCA_003445095.1 Verrucomicrobiales bacterium | reverse complement strand
TTGCGACTTCGCACCGAACTCGGCCAACCGAACCTGACACAGCCCCTGACCGACACCGCCTTCCCTAAGTGGGACATCGAGCATCTCCCCGATTTTGTTTTGTGCGGCGATCCCTGGTTTCGGCCGATCGCTCTCGCCTTCGGGCCGGACGGCTGCTTGTACATCGTGGATTGGTACAATGCGATCATCTCACACAATGAGGTTCCCCGAACTCACCCTGATCGCGACAAGACGCGGGGCCGGATCTGGCGAGTGCGGCACGAGTCCCAGCCTCATCGAATTGAGGTGCCAAACCTCTATGCGGCCCCGGATTCCAAGCTGCTAACGCATTTGGCGGCCACAAGCTCATGGGAGGCGAATGCCGCCTGGCAGGAGATTACGGACCGTCAAGCGACGTCCGTCGCTCCGCACTTGGCGGAGCGGGTCGTCTCCAACACCCTCCCGATTGATCTGCGTCTTCGCGCGGCCTGGTCTTTGGAAGGACTAGGCAAATTGGACTCCGCTCACTGGCAAAGCTTTCTCAAGTCGGGACAATCTGTGCTGGTCCGGGAGGCCTTGCGTCTGCTGCGTACAGCCAAGGTTGATCCAGCCCTCCGATTACAAATCGCCGAAAAACACCTCGTACCCAGCGAACTGGGACGCGACCGGCGCGTCACTCAAGAGGCGCTTCGATTGTTAGCAGATTTGCTCACGTTCGACGCGACGGCTTTTGGTACGGCCCAACCAACCCAGGTTCGGGAGCGGGCCGTCGATGCTTTGGTCGCGCACCTTTATCGACTCGAGCTTTTGCGCGAGCGAGTGCCGCGCAGCTACCACGATGACTTCGAAACCTACTTGGCCCGCGCGGCCTTGGAGCGTCATCCCGAACGACTCCGAGCGTGGCTCGATGATTCCCAAGTCGGCAGCACGCTCCCGGTTCAGGACTCCAAGCTTCAGTATCGCGCGATTGGTTGCCTCGCGTTGGGAGGCGCCGAAGGAGGGCGTCGTCTGGCACCTTTGCTAGCCCGCCTGAACCGGCCGGCGACCGATGAGGAGGTTGTTTTGGTCGCGAAGGCCGCGCCCGACCCCGCTGCGGTTGACGCCCTACAACGAGTGCTCGCCAACGGGCCAGCGTTGCGGGCGCTTTACCTTCAGCGCGCTCAGCTTAATGACACGGCTCTTTCGCCATTGCTTGAGAATGCAGTGCGGAACTTGATCGCCCGCGAGCCCTCAGCGGCGAACCAGGATTTGTTGGTCCAAGTAGCCACCGGATTCCGACTCTCCGGTCTCGAAGCAGAATTGGTGGCGGCGGCGGAAGCCCCGGGTGCCTCTCCGGAACGTCAGCGCTCCGCGCTGCGGGCATTGCGTGAAGCGGGCTCGAAACAAGTGGCGGTGTTTGGTTCATTCGCACGCAGCGGCGACGACGGAGTCCGTCGCGAAGCGGTGACCGCGCTCGCCGCGGCGAAATCCGACGAGGCCGTGCCGGCACTCCTGGACGTGTGGGGAACCTTGCCCCCGAACTTGCGGCGTTTAGCGGTGGACCGTCTCGCTAGTTCACCCGGAGGCGCCCGCCAACTCGTGGAAAAGATTCAACAGGGCGCGATCGCCCGCGACGAATTAGACGGCAATGCCCTCGATAAGTTGGCGGCGGTTCTCCCGGACGATCCCAGCGTCAAACAGCTCGTTGCCGAACTCAACGCGGGGCTGAGCACGGTCCTTCGTCTCAATGGCGGCGATGGCGATTACGTGGATCAACCCTTGGAGCTCACCGGACCGTTCACCGTTGAGACTTGGGTACGGCTCGATCCGGGAATCAGTAATCAAGATTCACTCCTCGGCGGTCCGGAGTTGGATGCCAATTTCTTCGAGAGCCGCTTTCGAGTCTGGCTCGGCGGTGGTGTCCACGACATCGTCGTTGCCAGTCGACCGATCGTGCCAGAAGCCTGGACCCACGTGGCTTTCACACGCGACTCGGCCGGAGTTTTCCGGATTTATCTGAATGGCGAACTCGATATGACCAGCACCACGAAAGATGTTCGGTCATTTCAGAATCTGTTCGTGGGCCGAGGAAACGTCGCGGGCGGAACGGCCGGTGGCCTCGCCGAGTTTCGAGTTTGGAATGTCTGCCGCACGCCGGACGAAATTCGAGCCGCCGCCAACCTGGCTTTGCCGCGCGCCGACGGGCTCGTTTATTCGGGAACCGGCCACCAATGGGGACGCCTGCACGGGGACGCCAAGCTTGAGCGCACCGCCGACGCGCCACCGGTGCTGAGCCAATCGGAAGCGTCAGCATTGGCGGTCAAGTTTGAGCAGTTTCGGGCATTGACGACGCGACGAGGCGATCCCAACCGCGGCCAGCAAGTCTTCACGACCACGTGCGGGGTTTGTCACACCGTTCACGGAGTCGGCGGGAAAGTCGGCCCGGCACTCGATGGTGCCGGGGCGCACGGTCCCGAGGCGCTCTTGCGGAATGTGTTGACCCCTAATGCGGCTATGGAAGGCGGCTATCGGCGCTTCCGGGTCGAGACCCAGGATGGTGATGTGGTTGAAGGCTTACTCGCGGCCCAAGACGCTGACTCGTTCACCATCCGCCAACCCAGTACCGAAGATCAGCGATTTCTCCGCAACAAACTTCGGCGCGCCGGTTTTCTGAAAGGCAGCGTGATGCCCGAGGGATTGCTCGAAGCCTTGCCGCCTGACCAAGCGCAAGATCTCCTAACCTACGTGCTCACGCTCAAATGAAATTCGCCGGAGCGCGGACGGCCGCGTCCGCCCAAGTCCCAGCCGGCGAACATCCAAAACATGGCGATGGAATTGTATTCTCAAATAGGGGCCAAGCTTCTACACCGCCGGCGCCAAATTCTGTATGTGCGGCATTATTGGATACGTGGGCTCTTCTCCAGCGGCACCCATTCTGATCGAAGGGCTGCGCCGATTGGAATATCGCGGCTACGACAGCGCCGGCGTCGCTCTGCTTGACGCCGGTCAGTTGAACGTCCTAAAGCGCAAAGGGAAGATCGACCAAGGACTAGGGCCGTTGCTCGACCGCGAACCGGCTCCGGGAAGCTGTGGGATCGGTCACACCCGTTGGGCCACCCACGGACCTCCGAGTGACGTCAACTCGCACCCGCATCGGGACCAGTCTCAGTCGATCGCCGTCGTGCACAACGGCGTCATTGAAAACTACGACCGCCTCAAAGAGCGCCTCCTCGCGGGCGGACACACCTTTGACTCCGCCACGGATACCGAAGTTCTCGCTCATCTGATTGGCGAAAAATGGAGTGAAGCTCAAGCCGGTGGCGGTGCTGTCACAAATACGGAGTCGCTGGCGCGGGCAGTTGGCCTGGCGCTTAGGGAAGTCATCGGCACTTATGGCTTAGCGGTAGTTTGCCGCGATTTGCCCGGAGTCATTGTCGGGGCGCGCCGGGGATCGCCGTTGCTCGTTGGCGTCGGTGAAGGTGCCAATTACCTCGCCTCAGATGCTGCGGCAGTCGTGGCGCATACCCGTCAGGTGGTTTATCTCAACGACTACGATGTCGTCACCGTCACGGCCGACGGTTTTTCCGTCACGAACTTGGGGACGGAGACCGCTCAGGTGCAAATCACGCGCCTGGAGTTCGACGCTGAAGCGGCGGAACGGGGTTCGTATCCGCACTTCATGCTGAAGGAGATTTTCGAGCAGCCGGCGACGATTCGAAACGCGTTGCGGGGCCGGATCGATTCCGAGGAGGCAACCGCGAAATTCGGCGGGCTCAATATGACGACCGCGGAACTCCGTGCAGTGGATCGCATCGTGATCACAGCCTGTGGAACCAGTTGGCATGCGGGGCTCGTCGGCGAGTATCTGCTCGAAGAATTCGCGCACGTCCCGGTCGAGGTCGAATACGCGAGCGAATTTCGGTACCGCAATGCCCCGCTCGATAAGCACACACTGTTGGTCGTTATCACGCAGTCGGGAGAAACCGCGGACACGTTGGCCGGGCTCCGGGAGGCCAGGCGGCGTGGGCACAAAGCGCTCGCGATCTGCAACGTCGTTGGCTCGACCATCGCGCGCGAAGCCGATGGGGGAATCTATTTGCACGCGGGACCGGAAATTGGCGTGGCCAGCACCAAGGCCTTCACGAGCCAAGTCACCGTCCTCACGTTGTTCGCGTTATTGATGGGACGCATCCGGATGTTGTCGGCGACGCGCGGTTCCCAATTGCTGCGCGCCCTCGAGGCTGTGCCCGATCAGTTGCAGCGAATCCTCGATCAGAACGAACGCATTCGGCAGATCGCCCTCAAGTACGCCGCCGCGGAAGATTTCTTTTTCATTGGCCGCCAATACCAATTCCCCGTGGCGCTCGAAGGTGCGCTAAAACTGAAGGAGATTTCTTACATCCATGCAGAAGGATATCCGGCGGCTGAGATGAAGCATGGGCCGATCGCGATGATCGATGAGCGGACTCCGACCGTTGTGCTCGCTCCCGCCGACGCCCTGTACGATAAGACCCACAGCAATCTGCAGGAGATCAAGGCAAGGCACGGCCCGACGGTGGCAATCACGACGGAAGGCAACACGCGCCTGGCCGCGGAAGTGGACGACATTTTGTACGTACCGGCGACATCCGATCCGTTGTGTCCGCTGCTGACGGTGCTTCCCTTGCAGTTGCTGGCCTACCACATCGCCGTCGCCCGAGGTTGCGATGTGGACAAGCCGCGGAATTTAGCGAAGAGCGTGACGGTGGAGTGAAGTGAGGAAGTAGAGGCAGGACTCCCCCTCTATGAACTGATCAAACGGTAGGGATGGCGCGCTGCGCCGTCCCCGGCCCGGGCGCGGCTCCGGGCCGGACGTTCGCAACGACGCGTCGATTTCTCCCTCGCCCTTGTGCGAAAAGCCGCACCTCCGGCGCGGGGCCGCCGCAGCGCGGCAGCCCGACCGGGTTCATGATCCCGATTCACGTCCGGATCGTGAAGGTCGAGCCTTCTCAGGAGCTGCATTTCGACGGTTGGCAAGAAGTCGCACCAACGCTTCACTTCTCCGCATGGCCTTGACGCCTTCTACGATGTTGCCCTTGGGCACACCTGCGCCCGAATTCAACCTGCTCGAGCCCGCTTCCGGCCGACGGATCGCGCTCACCGATTTCGCTGCCAACCCGGCTCTGGTCGTCGCGTTCATCTGCAACCATTGCCCGTTTGTGAAACATCTTCGCGACGCACTGGCCCAATTTGGGCGAGATTGTGCCGCACGCGGCGTCGCGTTCGTAGCGATCAATGCCAACGACGTCGCCAATTACCCCGCCGACTCCCCGGAACGGATGGTGGAAGAAGCCCGCGCGGCTGGCTGGACGTTTCCCTACTTGTACGATGAAACCCAAGCGGTGGCTCGGGCCTATCGCGCAGCCTGCACGCCAGACTTCTTCCTGTACGGTCGCGACCGCAAACTCGCCTATCGGGGTCAGTTCGACGATTCGCGGCCAGGCAACGGCAAGCCGATCACCGGTGCTGACCTGAGGTCTGCGATCGAAGCGGTGCTCGCCGGAAAACCCGTGGCGGCGAAGCAAATCCCCAGCATGGGCTGCAATATAAAATGGAAACCCGGCAACGAACCCGAGTATTTTAAGTAGCCGCCGACGGAAGGTGGCGTTGTCTCGGGAAGCGGCATGGAAGAAGAATTCGCGTCACCAGCTTCACCCAATGGTTAATAATCGGGGTGTATTCGAGTTTAGGGAGCAAACGATGAGGCGTCGTCCCCTCCGCGCTACTAGTGCCCTGCCCCGTCGTGCTCTTTGATGTAATCCTGCTTCAACCCGAGCTTCTCCGGGGCGTGCAGCACCAGCATCTTGAGCCGAATGTCCACGGGAATTTCTGAGGCGGTAACCCGGCTCACCAACATCATCAAACCGATAGCGAGCGGAACGGTCCAGATGGCTGGCTGCTCACAGAGGATTCGCAAGAGCGGATGCGCGGCCCAAAAGTCGTTCAACGGGGCGAAGACGCTGAAGAGTTTTCCCATGGGGCCTTTGTCGAGGGCGAGGTTGCTCGCGTTGGTAAGCGCCACCGCGACCAAGGCACACAAACCGCCCGCCAGCATCCCGGTCGCAGCGCCGCGAATGGTCATGCCGCGCCACCACACGCTCATGAAGAGCAACGGGAAGTAGCTCGCCGCCGCAATGGCAAAGGCCTGTCCCACCATGAAATTGATCTCCAACGGCTCGACGAAACACCCCAGAATCACCGCCACTCCACCAATCAGCGCCGCACACCACTTGAACATTCGCATCCGATCGGCCGCGGTGGACTGCGGGCGCAGAATTCTCCCATAAACGTCATGCGCGAGCGCTCCGGTCATAGACACCAGGAGCCCCGAGAACGTGGACATAAATGCCGCGAACGCGCCGGCGCAGGTGATGCCGCTTAAGATCGAGCCCCACAAACTTCGAGAAGCGGGAAGCGAGGAGCCAGGAGCGACAAGGGAGTTTGGCTCGGGGCGCAGCAATTCTCGCCCCTCGCTTCTCACTCCTTGCTCCTGGTCTAACACCCTCGGTAATTCCAGCACCACCTTGTCCGTTCCCTTCGCGCCCGTGCCTTCGTACAACGAAGGCATGAGATTACGCCCCATCACGCCGAAGATCGGTGGGAATACATAAAACACGCCGATCAAGATCATCACCCACATCGTCGTTCGCTTGGCGGCGACCCCATCGGGATTGGTGTAGAAACGAACGAGGATATGCGGCAGGCCGGCGGTGCCACAGACAATCGCAATGATCAGCGAGTAGGTGTAAAGGAGGGCGTAGGGTTTGGCGGCTTCACCTTCAATCTTGGCGGCCTTGGCCGCC
>DLVS01000476.1 GCA_003445095.1 Verrucomicrobiales bacterium | reverse complement strand
TTGGTCGCCACGCCGGCCTTTTCGAGGGCTTTGCGAACATGTTCGTTGTCGTCCTCGCCACTGCGGCGGGCAGCATTGAGCATCACTCGGACCTTCACCCCTCGATTGTGGGCGGCGATGACGGCCTTGAGGAGATCCGGATCGGAGAAGACGAACATTTTGACCTGAAGCGATTTCTTCGCCGCGGCGATCGCGTCGAGAATTGGCTTTGAAGATTCGTCGGGGAGTACAATGAGAGCGCGTTCAGACATGGCTTTCGAGGCTGATGAATGATGATAGAAAAGCGGGCGCAATGTTCAGGTGCTGACTGAACCATAGCAAGCTCTGGAGTCGCCGATGCCACGGTCCTCTGGTCCTCACCTCTGAAGGCGCAAAGGAGTTTGAAACGAAGGTCATCGAGTGAAAAGAGCGCCTCTCGGATTTGATCTCCTTTCCCGTCGGCCGAAACCCTCCCCTAACTATTCCTCAAAGGAGAAGATGCGCTTCCAATCATTCTTCATGCTGATGACAATCCAACCATTCTTTACCGCCTCGTCGTACAGCGCCTGAGTGAACGTACCGACTTTGGTGTCCGGCAATCCCTGGGCCGGACCGTAGGCGTACTCGCGTCGGGCATCGTCGTGTAGGACCAGCATCGACAAACGCGCGCCGGCGCCGGCCTTCGTGTATTCCAGCATCTGCTGGTCGCCCGTGGAGTTACCGAAGGCCGCGTAAGGCCGCCGGCCGATCATCAAGTGGATGCCCTCCGCTTTGCCGCCATCGTTGTCATTGAGCAGCAACTTGGGTTCTTTGGTCAGAAAAGGCCGGCCGTTCTGGTCGTACCCATACTTAGTGGCGCCGATGCTGCCCACCACCTGCTCGGGAGGAATGCCGTAAGTTTCCTCGGCAAAGACGCGGACGAAATCCTGGCCGCCACCGGTGACGATATAGGTTTTGAAGCCGTTGGCGCGCAGGTAACGCAGGACTTCCAGCATCGGCTGATAGGTGAGTTCGGTGAAGGGCCGCTTCCACCGAGGATCCCGGGCCGAGGCCATCCATTGCTTAACATCGGCGTTGAACTTTTCCACAGACATTCCGGTGAGGGCCGCGGCAAAAATTGCTTCTTGGTCTTTCGACGAGAGGTCCGCTAGCGCCGCGCGGTTGCCCGTCAGCAGGGTCTTGAATGGCTCACGGGCCGCCAATTCCGGCTTCTCCCGGGCGAGCGCGGTGGCCCGCTCAATGCAATACAGCACCTGCGTGTACATCGGGTGCGAGACCCACAATGTGCCGTCCTGGTCGAACGTGGCGATACGTTCGGCGGGAGGCACAAACTCGGGCGAACCCACCGTGGTCGTTTTCGCGACGAACGCGACGATGGCCTGCTTAGCCGGTCCGTCATTCCAGGAGGGCAGCGAGTTGCCCGAATTTGGGATGGTGGCGCAACCGGCGACGAGGGTCAGAAGAGCCGCCGCGAAGAAAACGCTGTTTGACGTTCGGCTGACGCCGTTGGGTATCGTTCTCATTAATGTCTCGTGGTCCGTTGAGTTTATTGGGTGGGCCGCGCCGCGCTCCACTATCAGGTTAAACTGGTTTGGCAAAGGGGACATTGGGGTCCGGCATGGGCGTATGGAAGAACAGAGGAACGGTTGGTTCGCTGCCGCCGTTCCAGTTGCGATGCGGCACGCCGGATCAGGGCTGGGGCCGGTCCATCGCCGCCCGCAAGTCGAGCAGCGGCTGCTGGGAAATGGGGATCAGGCGGTTATGGGGAACGTCGAGCAGCGCGATGAGGCTGAGCACGATGGTGAACGCCAGTGCCAGGATCGGCGCACCGAAGGACCGCTTGGAAGCCGCGATGCCGATTTCGTATCCCACCGCGATCCCGCCGAGAACAACCAGGGCGAACAGCGCCGTCCAGACGGCTCCGGGGATCCGCGCCTGAAGCCCCACCGCCACGCGGAGCGCATGCACGGAGCACAAGTCGTTGACCGATTCCACATAAAGGGCCGCCACATCGGAATTCATATCTTTTCGCGCGTTGACGACGGCCATTCGCCAGAGTTCGTCCTGAATGCGCGCGGCCTCGGCCAACATCGGTGCGGTCTTCGCGAGATCCCCGCCCGCCACGACCGCAACCCGCGCGTCCACATAGTTTCTCAGCAGTTGTCGAGCCTGCGCCCGGTCGGTTTCCGGAAGGAAGGCGGACCGGGCGAATGCCGTGCGGAGGATGTTGGCTTCCTCCCGCACCAGGCTCTTCCGGGTGTCATAGCGCTCGTAGGCGATATTGAAGGTGAGGGCCTGCATGAAGGCGAGCAGTCCCAGGATGGAGCCGGCGATGGCGGAGACGGGCGATTCCTTCTCGTCCTTCGACTTGCGGTGGGCCGAACGGCCCCACCGGTAGCCGGCCTCCATGATGAGAACAACAATGGCGAAGGTCCCGCCACTCAACAGCCAAAGGGGAAGGTCATCGATCTTCATGGGATGAAACTGAACCGCGGGCGGTGGGGATTAGGAGCACCGGGCCGACGCCCCAGGTGAACGGACTTTTCTTGGGCGAGAAGAAGTAGCCCTGCGTGATGTCGCCGAGGCCGGGGGCGGCGAGGGAGTCGGGCTGGGGCGGGGCTGAGATACGCGGGGAGTAAATTATCCTGGTGCCGTTTTGTCGGTTATTTGGAAACGGGCGCGACCTGGCCTGAGGTCGCCTCTCGAAGCGACTTGACGAGATCGTGGCTGAAATCAGCGAGGAGCTCGCTCAGGGTGGCGATGGCGCCGGACGGATTGGTTTCCGGATCGGGCCCAAGCCGGGTGAGACGGGATTCTCCCGATTTAAGCGTCTTCTCGCCACCCGGCGAAAGGATGCGCCACCGGGCGATGAGCTGTCCCCGGCCGGCGGAGTCCACGTCGAACTGTTCGAGGGTGACATAGACTTCCGCGGCGACGGCATCCTTCTGCCACGCGGAGAGGTGGATGCGGTCCGTGGGCAGGGCGAGGGCGAGGTTGGCCGCCAGCACCCGCTGGAAGCCGGTGTTCAAGCGCTCAGCCCAGAGGGCCGAGGGGAGGTATTCGATTTCGTTAGTGCCTTTGCGAACCGCCACCGAGGTGTTGAAGAGGTAGGCGGGGAGTTTGACCTGGCCCAAGCCCACGGCCAGAGAGCCCGATCCGGTTTGGGTGGCCGCGACCGGCGTCAGGACATAGTAACGAGCCGTGGACTTGGCCGGCTTGAGGACGCCGCAGCCGGTCAGGCCGGCGAAGGCGGCGAAGGCAAGGAGCAGAAGGGGCCAGTCCGAAAACCGAAATCCGAAAACCGACCCGCTGCGACGGCGCGACAGCGCGGCGAGAGGAAATCCGCAGCCCGCCATTCGAAGGTGGGCGGCAGCGGGGATCGCTGAGTTGTCGCGACGGGAGAAACGGGCCATCCAAGAAAGTCCAGTGAGCGAAGCTCGGGGTTCGGTGTGGGAAGTTCGAATTGATGATTTTGCATTCATGGTTTTTTGGGGCGGCTTTCGCGGCCGGTGATGAGCGCGTTCGGGTGTTGTTTCAGGAAGTCCAGGAGCTCGGACAGGGACTGCACCGCCCCGGAGAGTTGTTGCAGGGCCTGGTCGAG
>DLVS01000388.1 GCA_003445095.1 Verrucomicrobiales bacterium | reverse complement strand
AGAAGCCGAGAAGCCGAAACAGTCGCCTCCTCGACTGCCTCCAACGCTTGGTGGACGCGGGCCATTCCGTCCTCGTCATTGAGCATCACCTCGACGTCATCCAATGCGCCGACTGGATCCTCGACCTCGGCCCCGCAGGGGGCCGCCAAGGTGGCCAACTCCTCGTCGCCGGAACGCCGGAGACGGTGGCCGCGTGCGCGAAGTCGCACACGGGACGCGCACTGCGGAATCACTTGGAACCTGCGAAAAAGCGACGCGCGTGAACGTCGGCACGCTCATGGCTGAGAGGGGCGCTCTCGTCGTGCGCTCGCGCTTTTAATCGCTTTAACTAACGGGTTGATTGATCAGTGCGCTAGCTAAAAACCCGTTCGATCGAAAGGCGACAAGGCTTCTATCGAGATCGGAGATGTCGTCCCGATTGGGGACTGCCGAGTGGGGTGGAGCTCTTATCCCAGCTTTCTCACAACTAGTAACAAGCGCTCCATGAGTCTTTTGCGAAAAAGCCGGAGACGTGTGCAAGCTCTTCAGGAAATCCGTTTGCGGTGGTCACCCCAAGAAAACTGCGCGCGCGTGTCAGACCAACGTAGAGGAACCTATCGACAAGACTGGGCGTAGTGGCTGCCATCTTGTCCGCGTTTACAAAGAATACAGCTTCAAATTCCAAACCTTTGATGAACTGAACGCTGAAGACGCGAACTTTCGCTTGAGTTCCGAGGATTCGACCTTCGAGGCACGCCTCAGTCTCGATGCCATAATCCGACAAGAGTCGTTGGCGGATTAGGCCAGCCAGTGCTCGAACCTGGTCCTCGCTTGGAACCAGCACGGCGATTGAGGGCAGCAGTTGCCCACAAATCTGGTAAATCTCACCAATGCGCATAATCAGCCACTCGGCCACAGCCTCGCGAGATGGTTCCTGATGATGGAGCGCATCAGGGTCATCTGGACTTTCGGCAAATCCCGCTTCAAACGGCGCGGGGCGACCAACGGATTTCTCGAATAGACATGCGGCAATTCTCAGAAGCTTCTTGCTTTGCCGGTAAGAGAAGCGCAGTTCGTGTGACTCAGGCGCTTCGACAAGCTCTCCTATTTCCGGCCAATCCCCGATGCCGTGACCGGTCATCCGCTGCATTGGGTCACCGGAAAACGTCGCACAGTCGAAGATGGGGTGCGCAAGCAAACGCATACATGCCAATTCAACGGCAGAGAAATCCGTGGCTTCGTCCACTGCGACAACGTAGCGGAACTCGTTGACGAGCCGTTGCGTGATTCCGCCTCCTGGCTGATGCGCGAACTCGTCACACGCAAACGCACCACGTACCGTCAGCAGAGCTACATAGATTAACGTGTCGAGTTCGAGGGGGTCGAGTCGGCGGTCGTTTACAGCTCCGATGGCATCCGAGTGGTAGAACCGCCCGCCCTCTGATGCGCGTAATCTATACTCTTGGTAGGTAATAGGCAGTTTTCGGAGCACCGCATCCAGTGAAGTATTCGCCTCGTCCGTGAATTTGCCGACTATGTCATTTGCCGCGGCCATGACCGTCTTCATGTGCGCACGTTCCGTGTCGGGCCATGTCTCTTCTTTGTGCCGCTCGCCAAATCGGTGAAGCTTGCCCCTGACAGCAAGCACGCTGCTCAAAATACGGGGAAACGGCGTTCCATCCGGCATGCTGACCAGCGACGGAAACTCCGTCCAAACGTCTGCCATCGCCTTTTGAGCGTCAGTTATCTTGTCGGCGGGCATTTGATTTAGCTGACGTATCGTGTCCTCCAGTAGCACTGCTTGTTCGGAAATTGCCCGCTTCAGTTCGTCGTGCATTCGCTTCCAAAAGTGGTTACGGAACCCTAGCGTCCACGCGGCCAAACTTCTGCTGTCTCGAGTGGCGACAATATCGCCATCGAGCGAGAAGAAGCGGCCTTGGCCGATGACGCGCAGTACGTCGCGTGCTATTCTGATTTTTGTAGTAGCCCAAACCGGAACACGGTCCTCCGTAGCAGCCAATCCCTCTTGGCCAAGGGCTTGTTGCAAGTAACTTCTGAGGAGGTCGCTTGGAGTGAACAGCGCCCAGTTCTTCGGTCCCTCAAGCCATTGCCGCAACGTATCGGCTGGGATGGCCGTCACCTCGTTGCTGTCAATCAACGCGGCGGAGTCGATTTTCTGTGCAATTCTCTTGATGGCAGTGGTTGTTTTTCCGGTGCCCGGTGCGCCGGCGATTACGATGAACCTGTGAATATCGAAGCGCCATATCTCGCCTTGGGCGCTGTCAACAACTGGGATGTCCGCGAGTTCGAACCGCTCCGCAATGCGACGTCGGTGCGGCTTCTCCGCTTCGGCTTTGATTTCCTCGCTTGTTCGCAATACCCATCGACGCAACGCGGGAACAAATACAGCTCCATCGGGGAAGGTTATTTGGTTCTCGATTGCTTCGAGGACCTCATCCACGGATCGGAGCCGGAAGACATCTCGAGACAGAACAGAATATCGCGTTTCATGATAGTGGCCCGGCAAAGCGCGAAGCCCCACGCAGCGCGGCACTTTCACGATAGCCACTTGTCCCGGCTTGGCTTCAACGATTCTGCCCAGCGGGAGTCGATAGCGAACGTATTGAACCGAACGAGATGACTCGTGCAAAGAGGGGTGAGCGGTACCGCGAGTCACGAAGACATGCTCGATACCATCTTCGGGGGCGACGTTGACGTAGGCTATGAACGGCGCTCCACGACCGTAATGGTCAATTTCCTGCAAGACTCTCCGAGCAAGCTGCATGACTTCTTCGTTGGATGGCATGGTGCGCAAAAGAATGTGGCTCCTCACGAATTGTGTCGAGGGCAGGTGGGGATAAGGCCTCTGGTTCCCAGCGGCCGAACTCGGCAAAATGCGCCGCGGCCGCCACAACCTCTACATCCTCGACGAGCCCACGACCGCTCGCACCTCGCTCGACATCCAACGCCTCCTCGACTGCCTCCAACGCCCCCAAGCTTGCATCTTTGTCCCTCGACCGGCTCAATCTCGACACCCCCGTTACCGGAATCATTTCCATCATGAGATGTTCAATCCACACGTCGTTCGCCGCGGTCCTGTTCCTCCTGATGTCGCTCTTGGCCCCCAGGCGAGGCCTGGCTGCCGAACCCGATCCCCGGTTCAAGGCGTTCTTCGAGGCTGCCGATCCTGCTGCTCGTAAGGCAGCCATCGCGGCCATTCGCGCCGCGGCCCCAGTCCCGATGGACGTCGAACGAGCGCTCCGCCAAGGACGGAGCTATCCGGCCGTCAGCAAGAAGGGATGGCAGGTGTTCAAGCACACCGGCACGGATGGCCAGGCCCGGCCGTACCACGTTTACGTGCCGAAGGGGTATGACCCGGCACGGAAGCACCCGGCCATCGTGTCGTTACATGGTGGCGTCAGCCGTGCCAATCTCCTCACAGAAGACGTGGTGAAACAGTACCGCGCCGATTTCGAGAAGGATGCGGACAAGTATGGCTGGATCATTATCGTTCCGCTGGGCCAGCGCGGCGCTACCTGGTTCGATGAGGTGGGTATGGTCAACATCCTGGCCCAGTTCGCGGCCGTGAAGCGGCGTTACAACATCGACGAAGACCGGGTTTTCCTCGGTGGGTTCTCGGACGGCGCCAGCGGTGCCCTGGTCATGGGGCTTTATCACCCCGCGCCGTGGGCCGGCTTCTACGCATTGTCCGGCAGCATTATCGTCGCCGGCCTTGCCCCCGAAGATGCCTTCCCCGTCAACCTCGCGAACCGGCCGGTCCACGCAGCGAACGGGGGACTCGATCCGCTGTACCCTTCGGTCCTGCAGAAGATGTTCATTGACCAGCTCAAAGAGCAGGGTGCCCGGATCACCTGGACCGACTACCCCGAGTCGGGACACGACGACAGCTATACGAAACAGGAAGACCCGAAGGTCACTCAGTTCCTGCTCAATACAGTGCGCGAGCCCAATCCCAAACACCTGGTCTGGGAAACGGCCAACCCAAAGGTCGGCCGCTGCGATTGGGTCCGGATCGACGAGGTTCGGGATGTTGGCAACAACCGGGGGCCCGAGCCCTCCAATCTGATTTTGACCGGACCACCCCAGTTCGCCCTCCTCGCTGACCAGGCCTTTGCTGGACCGGGGCTCCGTATCCAACAAGTCCCACCGGGAACGCTGTCCCAGACCGCCGGCCTACAGCCGGGCGATATCCTAACTCGTATCCTCGGCGTGGAGATCAAGACGCTGGGCGACTTCCAGAAGGTTGGTCTTACCCAGATCATTGCCATGAAGAAGGGCGACACAATCGCCGGCGAGTACCGTCGCGGCGACGCGACCCAATCATTTCGATTCGAAATTCCGGAACTTCCCCGGGTGCCGATCTTCAAGCTGTCACCGGTCGGATGAAAACCAGCCACCTGGGGTCGAAAGTCAAAATTCAAAACCAGCCAGGGCGGGTCGAAAGTAGCGGGTTCAAAACCAGCCACCCCGAGCGCGGTGCTTTATGGGCCGAGTTGGGTTTTCATGGCAAGTCTTGGACGGTGAGTTTTTGTGGCGTAGGCTGAGTTTGCGGTTCGGGGGATAGGGCTCTGCAGGAGTGCA
>DLVS01000769.1 GCA_003445095.1 Verrucomicrobiales bacterium | reverse complement strand
CAACAACCTTACATCTTCGGAATACGCAGGTAGAGGTTACCAAAGGAATGAAAATAAGTTTGCCGAATAGATTCCG
Source organism: Verrucomicrobiales bacterium (assembly GCA_003445095.1). Lineage (GTDB taxonomy): Bacteria > Verrucomicrobiota > Verrucomicrobiia > Limisphaerales > UBA9464 > UBA9464. The sequence continues at coordinate 5,802 of DLVS01000769.1, read as the reverse complement.
TCCCGACGTCCGGCACGGCCGAACGAGACGGACATTGGTTGTCGTTTCGCCTTTCCCCCAACCAGCGACCTAACGTCGGAAACTATGCTCCGTCCGCCGGCATCTTCTTCCGGACTAGATGCTACTCCGGATCACCGTCGAACCGGTGCTGCACCGCCTGACGACTCCCATGAAGTGGTCGCCCAAGGCCTCTTCCCGTCGACCATGTGGAATGAAATCGTCGACGCGGGGAGTGAAGACCCCTCTTTGGCTTTGTCGGCCCTGAACCACTTGGCCAGGGCCTACTGGCGCCCACTTTATGTCTTTCTGCGGCAACGACGCCACGACCACGACGATGCCGCCGACCTCGTGCAGGGTTTCTTTGAGCATATGCTCAGCCGCGGGTTCCTTCGGCACGCGCAGCCGCAAGCCGGTCGATTTCGGACTTTTCTCTTAGTTTGTTTCACTCGTTGGTTACATGACCAACGGTCTCGGGCAACAGCGGAACGGCGAGGCGGAGGCCAGACTTTCCTTTCACTTGAAGAATTGGAGGCGCTGCGCGAAACGCTGCCGGTTGAAGGTCAATCCCCCGAAGATGCCTTTGATCGGCGCTGGGCTCAGGAAGTATTGGACACCGCCCAGCGTCGGTTACGCGAAGACTGGTCCTCGCGGCTCGATCTATTCACTGCCCTACGGGGACTTCTCGGCGGAAACCCCGAGCCATCGGAAAGCTACGCCGATATTGGGAAGCGGTTGGGGATGACGGAAGGCGCGATCAAGAAGGCCGCCTTCGACCTTCGACAGGGAATCGGACGGCTCGTCCGGGCGGAGGTATTGCGAACGGTCCGTGACGAAGCCGACGTCACGGACGAGTTACGTCACCTCGTCCGCCTTCTGCGCCACTGAGACGAATTTTATGAATGATCCGGTCGAATTTCTTAGAAAGACTGGCAATGAGGTGCACCGCCCTGTAAATCCCCGGTCTCACTGCCCATGATGTCTCTCGATCCCGCGGTTATTTGCGAGGGCTGCGGTGCGGTCCGAAAATCAGGAGACCTCTGTCAGGCCTGCCTATTGGAGTTGGCGCTTCCCCATCCGTCGGACGCCACTGCCGATCCACTGCTGGAAGGATTGCTGATGCCACCAGAGGATTTGATGCCCGCGGCGCCGACGGCCTTCGCGAGAATTGAGCGCGCCGTGGACCAGGCGACCAAGGCTATTCTGCCGCGGGAATTTGACGGGTTCACTTTGAACCGCCAGATCGCAACCGGTGGGATGGGGGTGGTGTTCGAAGCGCGTCAACGTAAACCAGACCGCCGAGTCGCACTGAAAATGATGCGCTTTGGTCCATTTGCGACGGCCGCCGAGCGGGCGCGGTTCCAAATTGAGGTAACTGCAGTAGCTCGACTCGATCACCCGAACATTGTCCCAGTTTATTCGGTCGGCGAGCACGAGGGGCACCTGTACTTCACCATGAAGTTGTACGAGCACGGCTCACTTGCCGAGCGGCTCGGCGGAAGAACCGGGGTGAGCGCGCGGCGGATCCCACCAATCCGGGCGGCTCGGTTGATCGCGACCATCGCTCGTGCCGTCCACCATGCACACCAGCACGGGATTCTCCATCGCGATCTCAAGCCTTCGAATATTCTCCTGGACGCCGATGGAGAGCCCCACCTGGTCGATTTCGGATTGGCCAAGCTAGACATAAACCACGGGTATGCGCCGGCGCTTACCCTCAGCACCTCTTCGCTGGGGACTCCCGAGTACATGGCGCCGGAACAGGCGTCGGGCCGTGCCCGAGACGCCACCACCGCGACAGATGTCTGGGGCCTCGGGGCCATTCTGTATCATTTGATCACCGGCCACCTTCCCTTCCCTGGGGATTTCCCGAGCGAGATCATTGAACGAGCGAGGACCCGGGAACCCATCCCTCCGTCCCGTCGATGTCGGGAGATTGGCCGAGACCTGGAGGCCATTTGCCTCCGATGTCTCGAAAAGTCGCCCGCCCAGCGTTACGCCGGGGCAGAGTCGCTCGCGGAAGATTTGGAACGATATCTCCGGGGCGAACCGGTGATTGCCCGCCCAGTCAGAACCGGTGAACGCTGTGTCCGATGGGCACGTCGCAATCCGCGATTTGCCGCGTTAGGAACACTCGCGGGGCTGCTTATCCTAGCCGCCGTCGTCGGTATTTCGCAGCAGTGGAGACGCGCGGAGCGGGCACGTGCGATGGCCGAAGACCATAGCTACTTTGCGACAATCGCCAACGTGCTCGCGGCCCGGGAACACAACGATTTCGGCGAAGCGCGGCGCTTGTTGGCGGGACTGGACCCGGCCCGTCGCGGGTTCGAATGGCGTCTGCTCACTGATCTCTGCCGGGGCGACGAACGGTTTTCGGCCGCTATTTCTCAGGGAAGCCCGCAGAGCCTGGCCTGGTGGCCCGAGTCCGGGCGATTCGCCGTGCTCACCGACGCCGGCCACCTCGATCTTTTTGATCCGCAAAATGGGACGGTGGAACCGACTACCTTTCGCCCTTCCGTTTCGAATGCTTCGCCAGCCACATACGAGTTCCAGCCGTACCGCACCCTTAGCGTGGCCCCTGGTGGGCGACACATTGCCTTGGCGGCAGGTAATACCCTTTACGTCGTTGAGTCGAACACTGGTAACATCGTCAATCAATATCCGGAACGATTGTCCCATGCGGCGTGGCTGGATGACCACCGACTGGTGCTTGGCTGGAATTCGTTCGACGAAGTCGCTGGGAATTCTAGCGCCTGGATTCTCGACCTGACGCGCGTTCAAGTTCAGGAAGATAGACTACCGCCCGACATGTCGGCGCCACTGGCTGTTTCCCCTGATCGCCAGTTGGTCGCCTTAGCGCAGCATCACCAGGGACCATACACGGTGCGAGTTTGGCGCACTGATGAATTCCCGGGAGTGCCCTTCGCGACTCTGGCGGCGCCATCCAAGGATTTTTCAGAGCCGAGTCACGTGGCGCTCTCAGGCGACAACCGGTTCGCCGCAGTGGCCTGGGCGAGCGTGGTCACCGGCTCGAAGGAGATTGCGGTATACCCGTTGGCTGGTGGCGCCCCGGTTTTCAAGCAGCGTTTTCGATTTCCGATCAACGGATTTGCTTTTTCGCCGGTCGAACCGGTTATCGCCGTAGTCGGGGATGATTCGGTTATCCGCACATTTCGATTCCTGGAGGCCGTGCCGGATGGCGCGACCTATGATGACGAAGAGAATTGGGGCGGTGACGCGGTGGGACCCACGGGGGCAAAGGACCCACCGGAAAAAATGCTGACCCGTTCGGCTGAAAATGGGCGTTCGGGTTTTCTCCTCGGACACGAAGGCCGCGTCCGCGACGTTGCGTTCAGTGCGGATGGCGACTCGTTGGTTACCGCCGGCGACGACGGCCTCTTGCGGGTTTGGCCGAAACACGCCAAAGCCCCAGGTGCAAGAATCTCCAATCTGGACACAACCACGTACTCATTTCATCCCACCTGCTCAGCAAATGGGCGGTGGGTGCTGGTGCGACGCAACGATCATCACGGTTGGTGGTGGGACCGTGCGACTGGTCGATTGGTTGATTTGGGAGAAGGACAGCTACCTCTGGCGGTGCTCTCCGATGGTAAGCCGTTGACCTTTTCACAAGTGAGTGGGGAAGTGGCATTGTGGAATTGCGAGGGAGTAATTCCTCGCCAACTTTGGAAGGCTCACGGCCTCAACCCCGATCTGACTCGTTCGGCGGTGCTTTCACCCGACGAACGCAGCGTGATTGGGGTCACCGGACAACAACTGTTTTCCGTCGACCTTACCACGGGTACCCTCAGTCAAGCGGCGGTCGCCAACATGAACTTCGGCGGCAATAGCGTCACCAGCCACGCGGTGTCACCGAACGGCCTGTGGGTCGCCATAACGGCACTCGGACCGCATACCCAGATTCGACCAGCGCGTGATCTCAGCAAAATCGAACGCAGTTTAGGCGCGCCGCAGGACTACGACACCGTTGTCGCCTTTCACCCCGACGGTTTACGATTATTCGTCGGCCACGAAGATGGCTCGGTGAAAGTGTTCTCCACCGAAAACTGGCAAGAGCTTCCCCGCGAAAATTTCCAGGCACAACGAGGAGCGGTTACCGGACTAGCCATCTCGCAGGACGGCCAAGTCCTGGCGACGTCAGGTGACGAGACCTTGAAACTTTGGAACGCGGGTAACAATCCGACCGAAACCCGACGACGGCGGCGGCTAGAATTGCGGGTCGATTCGCCGAGAAACTGGATTCGCTTCGCGGACCACGACCGGGTGCTGTTGCACAGTGCGGAGAACTATCCCCTTGAAGCATGGGCCGCCCCAAAACTCTAACCTCTTAGGGGCTCGAAGTGTCTCCCTCGCAATCGGGCAGGAGACTTGCTAGTTTCTCGTTAATGTCGCGTATTGGACCGACTAATTTCCCCGCTACTCAGTGGAGTGTGGTTCTGTCGGCCGGCGGTGATGCTTGCGACGCTTCTCGAGCGGCCCTCGAAACTCTCTGTCGTACCTACTGGGCTCCCCTCTTCAGTTACCTCCGGCAAGAAGGACATCCACCCGACGCTGCCCAAGATCTCGTTCAAGGATTCCTGGCTCGATTGTTGGAGCGTCACGACTTCGCCACGGTCGCGCCCGAGCGGGGCCGATTCCGCTCGTTCCTCCTGGCCGGGCTGCGGCACTACCTAGTCAGCGAAATCCGCCGCGAGGACACCCAAAAACGCGGTGGGCGAGCCATCACAGTGCCGATCAACGGAGTTGAGCCCGATCTTGGTAACGAGCCGCGCTTAACCGATTCCTTGACGCCCGAAACCGCCTTTGATCGACACTGGGCCCAAACCGTAATCGAGCGTGCACTGGAACGACTCCGCCACGAACACGAGCAACGCGGCAAGCTCGGCTGGTACGAAGTCCTAAAACCCACTCTAGCTGGAGAACCCGAATCATCCTATGCGGGACTGGGAACCTCTCTCGGCCTGTCCGAAGGTGCTGTCGCCGTTGCGGTCCATCGCCTGCGCCAACGCCTCCGCGAGCTAGTCCGCACCGAAGTTGCCCAGACTGTCGGGACGGCCGGTGATCTGGAAGAAGAGATGCGTCACCTTATGGCAGTCTGGACGAATTGACCTGTGGGCTCGCCGGCCGGACTGTCGGAATATTGAGCGCCTTCGTGGGGCCGTTCCCTGCCCTGGGGTTCGCAGTGACAGGTCGGCAGCTTGTCAGCCAGCACCGCACTGGAATGGGGAGCCCGCGGTTTCGCCGTGTTGCCACCGCGGAATCGCTCATTTGCTAAATCCTCTTGACCATCGTCAAAAGGATTCATGGTCCGGGTCTTGCCCTAATCGCCGGAAAACCAGCTAGATTCACCGAGTCTGAGTCCATCAGACGTCGGGAAGCAGTGGGCTGGCCTTGTCCAGCCTCTCAGCCCGACGTCGGTGGGTCAGGTATCTACGACACGGCGGCGGGCGTCGCCCGAAGCCGTCGGCTGAAACTAGACTATCGCATGAAATTATCTCCCCCCGAAGTTTCCACGATTGCAAGTCTGCTCACCATGGGCGGCATCACCCTCTCCGCCCAGTCTCTCACCTCACCCCCGGCACCAGCGCCCGCGAGTCCTCCGGGGACCACTCCACCGGTTTCCCAACCGTACCCAGGACTGATCAACACCTGGCTCCGTCAGCAGGCTCCTGAGTTCGAGCACTGGGACCTCGGCGTTCAAGAGCGCTTTCGCTTCGAATCGAAGAACTACTTCGCAGCAAATGGCTCCGGCCCCCTGGCGGTAGATTTCAACGCCGCCACGCC
>DLVS01000588.1:610-5184 GCA_003445095.1 Verrucomicrobiales bacterium | reverse complement strand
CTTTCAACGGCACACCCTGCTGCAGAACCTGATCACGGTTCACGTCGACATATACTTGAGGAACCGATAGCAACGCCGTGGAAAACACGCTCGCCAGCTCGGGCCGTTTGCGCGCCGCTTCGAGAAACTTGTTTAGATTTGGCGCCAGAAACTCGACCCCCTGCCCGGTGCGATCCTCGAGAATGAAAGTGACGCCACCGGAAGTTCCTACGCCCGGAATCGCCGGCGGCGGGAAAGCAAAGCCTACCGCTCCTGGAATCTTCGCGAACTCCCGATTCAAATGCATTTTTATCGCCGTGTACTGCTCCTCCGGTTTTTTCCGCTTCGACCATTCTTCGAGGGTAATAAAAAAGAATCCGCTATAGGTGTTGTTAACCCCGCTCAAGAGACTGAAACCCACGACCGAGGTATAATACTTAACCCCGGGAGTGTTCTTGAGGATTTCCTCGGCTTGTTTCACCACGACTTCCGTGCGTTGCATGGAGGCCGCATCCGGTAACTGAACCCCAGCGAAAACATAACCCTGATCTTCATCAGGAAGAAAACTGGTGGGGATGGACTTGCCGAGAAACCCGGTGAGCACCACTGCTCCGACCAAGAATATCAGCGCGATGACGCTTTTGTGGATGAGGAACCGGCAGACTCCGACGTAACCATCGGTCGCTCGGCCGAACACGCGGTTGAACCAGTCGAAAAACCGCTGCAGCAATCCCGTGCTTTTCTTTTTCGGCCGCAGCAATAGCGCCGCCATCGCCGGAGAAAGCGTCAACGCGTTAAACGCGGAAATAATCACCGACACGGCAATGGTTACCGCGAACTGCTGGTACATGCGCCCCGTGATACCCGGGATAAATGCGGTGGGAACAAACACGGCGGTCAAAATGATCGCGATCGCGATCACGGGACCGCTTACCTCCTCCATGCCTTTCAACGCCGCTTCTTTGGGGGAGAGACCATTCTCAATGTGATGCTCCACAATCTCCACGACAACAATGGCGTCATCGACCACCAAACCGATCGCGAGCACGAGGCCGAAGAGTGACAACGTATTGATGGAGAATCCGAATAAAGGAAAGAGCGCGAAGGTGCCCACCAAGGACACCGGCACGGCCAACAAGGGAATCAACGTCGCCCGCCAACCTTGCAGGAAGAGGAAGACCACAATGATTACCAGGACAATCGCCTCGAACAGTGTGTGCTCGATTTCTTTCATTCCCTCGGTCACCGCCAGCGTGGTGTCGAGCGCGACCACGTAATCGATGTCCGGCGGGAAACTCTGCTTCGCGTTCTCCATCAGGGCTCGGGCATCCGCCGCCGCCTGGACGGCGTTGGAGTCGGGCAACTGGTACAACGCGATGATCGCCGCTGGTTTGCCGTTGAGCCGGCCCATCATGCTATAATTCTGGGCCCCGAGTTCCACGCGGGCGACATCCTTGATCCGCACAATCGAGCCACCCGGCGCGGCCCGCAGGACGATCTCTCCAAATTCTTCCGCCGTCGTAAGCCGTCCCTGCGCGCGCACAGCATAAGTGAATTCTTGGCCCGCGGGAACGGGCTCACCGCCAATTTGGCCCGCGGGATTCACATTGTTCTGGGCTTGGATCGCCGCAATAATTTGCGGGACGGTGATTCCCATTTGCGCCAACCGGTCCGGCCGCACCCAAATCCGAAACGCGTATTGGCCGGCGCCAAACACCTGCACGCTGGCGATGCCTCCCACCCGCGTCAGCCGGTCGTTAAGATTGATGTAGGAGTAGTTAGCCAGAAAGACCGCGTCGTAAGTATCGTTGGGCGAGTACAGCGCAAACAACATCAGCGGCGACGAGGTGGATTTTTGGACGGTAAGTCCCTGATTATTGACCGCGCTCGGCAACTGCGAACTCGCCTGACTGGAGCGCATCTGCGACAAGATTTGGTCGGTGTTGGGATCCGTTGTGACGTCAAAGTCTACCGTCAACGTCATCGAACCATTGTTCGCGTTGAGGGAGTACATGTACTCCATGTTGTCCACCCCCGACATTTGTTGCTCGATCGGGGTGGCCACGGATTGCTCGACAGTCAACGCATCGGCGCCCGGATAAGTGGCCTTCACTTGGATCTGCGGGTCCGCAATGTTCGGGAATTGGGCGACCGGAAGACTCAGCATCGCCACCACACCGATGATCACCATCAAGATGGAGATCACCATCGCGACGATGGGCCGGTTAATGAAAAACTTGGACATGAGTTAGCGGGGCAGGGTCGAGTGGGAAGGGAGCGGCAAACCTTGGGACATCTCAGGCTGGCTCAAGGTGTCAGGGCTTGGCGGAGGCACTGGGCGGTGTGGCTGTCGCTGCCACTTTTTGCCCGAAAGGAACGGGGTCCACGACGACTCCATCGCGGACCTTTTGAATCCCCTCGGCCACCACTTGATCTCCGGCCTTCAGCTTCCCCGAAATGGCCCAGAGCGGACCGAGTCGTTCGCCGACGCTGACGGGTTGGATACTGACCTTCTTGTCAGCCCCAACCACCGCCACGAGATAACGTCCTTGCACCTCGGTAACGGCTCGCTGAGGAACAATCAAGGCGTTCGTCTCGATGCCCATCAGCGCGCGAACTCGAGCGAACATCCCCGGAACCAACAATTGTTGGTCGTTTGGGAATAAACCCACCACCCGGATGGTGCCGGTCTTCACATCGACCTGGTTGTCCGCGAAGCGAACTCGGCCGGGATGCGGATAAATGCCGCCCGCCGCCAGAACCAATTGAAGCGGCGGCCCTTCGCCGGTCCGGAGATCCTCACCCGCGGCTAAGCGCGCCTCTTGCACCTGCATCATCGTTTGCTGCGATACCGAAAAATACGCCCGGATCGGATTGATTTGGGACACGGTGGTGAGCGTACCTGATGATGGTCCGAGAAGGTTGCCGACCTGCGCCTGGGCCAATCCGGCTACACCATCCACCGGCGAACGAATGGTGGTAAATCCCAAATTGAGCTTAGCCTCTTGGACCGCCGCCACTGCACTTGCTACCTGGGCGATGGCTCCCTTGTTGGCTTGAATGGCATTATCAAGTTCCTGCTCGGCGATTGCCTGGGTCTTGGCCAAGGGCGTATACCGGTCGACGTCGAGCTGAGTCTTACCTTGATGCGCTCTTGCCTCTTCCTCCTGGGCTTGAGCTCTGGCTAGCGCGGCCTCGAACGGTCCGGGATCAATTTGGAACAAGACTTGACCGTTAGTGACAAAACTACCCTCGCGGTAGACTTGCTTGAGCAGGTAACCGGTCACCTGAGCCAAAATAGTCGCGTTCACTTGGCCTTCGAGCGTACCCACCCACTCACGGGTAATCGGCACATTGCTGGCAATGATCGTGGTCACCTCGACGATCGGTGGCCCCGGCGTGGGTGGTGCCTCCCTCTTGCAGCCGCTCCCTGCCACCAGTAAGCCCAACACTAACCAGAAATTGGCTCTCACGTCGCCCAAGGATGGCCGAAGCAGAAGGATAGTTTCAATCACAGCCTGCTATTTCGGTTCCATCGCTGATTCAAGATAGGCATGAGAGTGAGTTGGCGGTCGAGTGAGGTCGGATTTCAAAGATAAGTTAGGGCTCCCATCGCTGGCGGAGGAGAATGGTAAGGGAGCGGCGCTGAACGCCGACGACAGTTCAGCGGCGGCGGCGCGCGTGGGCGGGTCGCCGGATTCCAGGGCGCGGGCGGAGTTCTTGAGCTCAGGGCGGCAGACAGCGCTCGAGCATGGGCCGCGGCTGGTGTTGTAAACGGCCCGACCCAATCGGATAGGTCCGCTCGCGCACCGGCTGTGGGCGCTGGAGGTCGGCGGCACAGAACGCGAGGCTGATCTGGCTTAACACCCCCAGCGCGGCCACGCCACTGAGCGAGCGCACCCGGGATTGATCTTCGCGCAGACTGACATCCAGGCGCTGATGGCAAATCGACTCAATGCCCCACTGCTGGCGGCGGAGCCGGAGGATGGTGATAGGCTCGAGCCGTTCGGCCGGCCGACTGGTGACGAAGTAGCTGATCGTGGTGGTGGTTTGGCCCCGCTCGCTCACCGTGCGCACGATCCGGATGAGTTGGGCGGCGCCCGGAAGTCCCAGTTGGCTCGGGGTGATCTCCCGTACGATCACCCGACCAGACTTTTTCGTGGTCTCATCGTTTTCCCGCCTACCGGGCTCACCTCGCTAGTCCTGCCTGGTTACTTTGCAAATCAAAACTCTTCTGTGCCCCTTTGGTATCCCCTTCCCGTGACTCAGTAAGTGGCCCGCCCCCCGGATAAATCGAAGATGGCACCGGTGTTGAAGGCGGCCTCGGGCGAGACGACGAACGCAACCATTGCCGCAACTTCCTCAAGTGTTCCGCAGCGTTTCATCGGAATCTTGTCGGTCATGTATTTCACTTGTTCGACCGGCATGTTCTCGACCATGGCGGTGCGGATCACCGCCGGAGCGAGGGCGTTCACCGTGATGCCGGTTTCGGCGTATTCCTTCCCGACCGACTTAGTGAGACCGATCACGCCGGCTTTCGAAGCGGAGTAGCAGCACATGCCCGCGTTGCCTTCCTTGCCGGCGATGGAGGCGAT
>DLVS01000588.1:0-554 GCA_003445095.1 Verrucomicrobiales bacterium | reverse complement strand
CCTTGCCGGCGATGGAGGCGATGAGGAGCACCCGGCCATAGTTGCGCCTGAGCATGTGTCGGATTGCATGCTTCGCCGTCAGGAAACTACCGCGCAGGTTGACGGCCTGGACCTCGTCGAATCCAGTTAGCGGAACATCGACGATCTTGCGGTTGGTAGGTCCGACAATGCCGGCGGAGTTTACCATGATGTCGAGCCGACCGAACTCGGAGGCCACCGCATCGAAGGCGCGTTCGACGTCCGATTCGTTGGCCACGTCGCCGGAATAGGTGGCGGTGGCCCAGCCGCACGACTCGAATTCGGTCGCGGTCTGGCCGAGCAGGGCCGGGTTGCGGTCCATGAGCGCGAGACGCGCTCCTTCCGAGGCGAGTCGGCGAGCAATGGCTTTGCCCAGTCCGTCCGCGCCGCCAGTGATGATGGCGACTTGATCCTGAAATCGTGGGTTCATGATGTGCCTGACGTGGTGGTCGCGTTGCCGGGCGAGCCTGTACTTGCCCTTGGGATGGCTCGGAAGATAGGGGTGTCCGCGCTCGGATCTCAACGTTGTTCCGTGA
>DLVS01000218.1 GCA_003445095.1 Verrucomicrobiales bacterium | reverse complement strand
CTGGCCTTTGCGGACCGCGCAAAGTGGCTCGGCGACCCTGACTTTTCCGCGGTACCTCGCGGGCTAATCTCCAAGGATTATGCCGCCACCCTCGCTGCCCAAATCGATCGGCTTCGAGCCACGCCGGTCCAGGAAGCAGGTCGGCCTTCCGACGCTGGAACCGACGTTTTTGGGCGAGAGCAAAGCCGCCACACCACCCACCTTTCCACGGCGGATTCCGAGGGCAATTGGGTCGGACTCACCGCGACGATCAACACGAGTTTCGGATCGAAGGTGACCGTTCCTGGCACCGGTGTCCTCCTCAACAATCAAATGGACGACTTCGCAGCGCAACCTGGCGTGCCCAACTTCTTTGGCTTGGTCGGTGCCGAAGCCAACTCCATCGCTGGCGGCAAACGTCCTTTGTCGAGTATGAGTCCGACGATCGTGATGCGTGGCGGTCGTCCAATCCTGTGTGTCGGGGCGGCGGGCGGGCCAACGATCATCACCCAAACGGTGCTGGCCATCCTTCGAACGGTGGACTTCGGACTACCAGTGGACGCCGCGTTGGCCCGCCCGCGATTTCATCACCAGTGGCGTCCGGACGAGTTGCACATCGAACGAACGGTGGGGATTCCGGTTCAGGAATCGTTGCGCCGAATGGGACACCGAGTGGTTGAAGAGTCGGCCATCGGAGCCGCTCAAGCCGTGGCGATCGATCCTTCTGGCACGGGTTTCGTCGGTGCGGCGGATCCGCGGGGCGAAGGAGCGGCGGGAGGAAAGTGAGCCGGCAGCTTCAACCCCAGACTCGACGGGAATGCCGTTTTATCATGAGCCTCCATTTGTGAGTGGCACGTTGCGAGCACTGCGCGCTTTGGCGGATCCTACCCGGCTCCGACTCATCGCGCTGTTGGAGGGCGGGGAGTTGTCCGTCAATGAGCTCCAAGAAATCACCCGGCTCGGACAGTCACGGATCTCGACGCATCTTGGCTTGTTGCACGAAACGAGTCTGGTCACCCCGCGGCGCGAAGGCAAACGGACGTTCTATCGCCTCAATCCCAGTGCCGCGCCGGAAGCCCGGGAAATAACCCAACTGGCCCTGCGCGGTGCCCATGAGTTGCCCGAGCACACGGCCGACCAAGTGAACCGGAAACGCGTAACGGCCCGACGCGATGACCAAGCTCAGCAGTACTTCAATCAAGTGGCTGGACGTTTCGACCGCAGTTACGGCCCCGGTCGCTCGTGGCAAGCATTCGGTCAGTTACTCCTCCGGATTCTTCCGCCGCTCGTCGTTGCCGACTTAGGCTCCGGCGAAGGGTTGCTGGCGGAACTCCTGGCCCGTCGCTGCAAAAGAGTCATTGCCGTAGATAACTCCGAAAGAATGGTGGAATACGGCGCAGCCAAGGCCAAAAAGAATGGCTTGAACAATCTCGAGTTCCGGCTGGGAGACCTCGAGTCCCCGCCCATTGAACCCGGCAGTGTTGACCTGGCGATTCTCAGCCAGGCGTTGCATCACGCCGAAAATCCGGCCGCGGCGTTGCAGAGCGCTTATGGTATCCTGAAACCGGGCGGCCAACTGATGGTGCTTGACCTGGTGAAACATCATTTTCATCGATCACGCGAGCTCTACGGTGATCGGTGGCCTGGCTTTGCCGAAGCCGATCTGCAGCGCTGGCTGGAGGCCGCTGGATTTAAGCGGATCGAAATCAGCACCGTGGCACGCGAGGAAACCGAGCCGCACTTTGAAACACTCCTCGCGGCCGCAGAGAAGCCGTGAGGTAGGAATAGAGTCCGGATCCAGGAACTAGCCCAGCCGATGCAGTAGAGGATCAGGGAGGACCGGGAGTCTACGCAAATTCACGCGAAGGAGAGCTTACCCACAATCAATCCGGCGAGCGGCACCGGCCGCCAACCAGACTTCACCCAGCCGAAAATCGTCGGTCAGGCTGCTCGTGTTCGCGTTTATTGGGAAGTATTGGGATGTATTAGCGGTTGAACCCGGGAGAAGCGGTCCAATCCGCGGCTTGTGTCTGTCATTGGATTCCCAGAACGTTCGACGACAAATTCATGAATACCACTCCGGTCACAGTGATCGCGCTGATTCGCGCCCGTGCTGGCGCCGAGGATTCGCTGCGGGCCATTTTGCTCTCCCTCGTCGCTCCCACTCGCTTGGAAGCCGGATGCCTTCAGTACGAATTACATCAATCGTCCGATACTCCCGGGGAGTTTGCGTTCGTCGAGCGTTGGCGCACTCCAAGCGATCTCGAGCGCCACCTCGCCAGCACCCACATCCAAGGGGCCTTGGCACAAGCGACCCCATTGCTCGCCGCGCCGCCTCAAATCACTCAGTGGAATCAGATCGGGTAGGAACCAGAGACGACGTGAAGACTGGACCGGCCTGGATTTCGGTCAACTGACCCATCATCGACGATCACCCAAAATGAACGTCGCTGCGCTGCCGACGCGCGATGGGCTCACGCATTGTCGCGGCGGACCGCTTCTTTCAATTCCTCGAGCAGATTCGGCAGGGCCGATTGAACTCGGTTCCAGTTGGGAATTAGCGGCGTGCCGAGTGGGTCGTCGGAAAAGGAGCGGGCAGCGACCCGAATGCTCTTCGCAAACGTTGCGACGGCTTGCTCTTCTTCGTGACGTCCGTAGTTCAGCCCGTTGATCGCGGCGTCAGCATTGTAGTGTCGGAGCGTGTCCTCAGCTCGCCGCACGTAAGCGCTCAGCAGCGTGTCGAACAGGCCAGTGTCCAGTTTGATTCCTTCGGCCGCCATCACGCGGAAGATGGTTTTCGTGATGTCGACGGCCATCTTGTTCAGTCCCTTGTCGGCATCCCGCATGGAAAGCTCTTGATGCTTGTGGTCATAGCGCTCCGAGAGCTCGCTCTGACAAATGGCGCGCGCGGCCGAATTCCGAAAAACCTCGGCGAGCATCCCGACTTCGATGCCCCAGTCCGAAGGCACGCGCACCCGCCGAACCAAATCCAAATCCAGGCACATCTCGCCGGACAGTGGATAACGAAACGTGTCCAGGTACACCAGCAACGGTTGAAGTCCGAGAATGGTCTCCAGAGAGCGCATCAAAGGAGTGAACAGCAGCCGCATCACGCGGCCGTGCAGTTTGTTCGTGTAACGCGCGGTGTAGCCTTTGCAGAAGTCGAAGCCCAAGTGCGGATGAGCGACCGGATAACAGAGCCGAGCCAAGAGTTCCCGGTTGTACGTGGTGATATCACAGTCGTGCGTTGCGACCATCGTCGCCTTTTCACTAGCAAGGACGTGGCCAAAGCAAGTCCACACGTTGCGGCCTTTGCCTGGCGGTCCGATGTCGAGATCCGCCTCCTGCAGTTGTGTGTAGATGCGCTGAATGCGGGGTCCGTTGTTCCACAACAAAATCGGCTCCCGCGGATGGTTGCCGAAGATTCGTCGCGCGCGCCACCAATCGCGAGCGCTCGCGCCGTCGATCCCCACCACAATCTCCTTAAGATAACTTACGCCCCGCAGCTCCTTGAGAATTAGCCGCAACGCGGGCGTTCCCAATTCGCGGACATGACACGGAAGAACCAACGCGATCGGTGTGTCTTTCGCGAATTCGCAAAGTTCTGCTTCGAGTCGTCCCAAATCGGTGGGACCGAGTCGATGCAGCGTGGCGATCGCTCCCGTTTGAAAAAAATCTGCCATTGAACCGTTAAGTGGCCGGCCGAAACCGGCGGGTACTGGCAATGACCCGAATGGCGGCGCAACCATTCGATTTGATCCTCCGAAAACACCGTTGCCGGACTTTGCTCCAGAATCGCCGTGCAATGTCGTTGCCGAGGACCGCGAACGTCAATCACCCGCGACGAATGGAGAAACAGTTCGCGCGATCGCGACTCGAACGCGAAACTAGCGGGGGTGAATTTGGTGATCGTTCATAGCCACTTCCGTCCGGGCGGCGTGCGACGGGTAATCGAACTCGCTGCGCCCGCGCTCGTGAGGACGTTGAATCCCCGAGTCACCGAGGTTGTCCTCATGGCGGGCGAAGCGCCGGAAGACTTGTGGCGGCGGAATTTCGAGAAGTCCCTGGGCGACGTTCGGGTCACCCGCGCCATTGATCCCGCGCTCGGATATCTCACGGAGCTACGAAACGCGACTCGACCCGTGCTGGCGCGCATTCGGGATCACTTGCGACGATGGCTCAATCGAGGCGGAAAGAGCTTCGTGTGGGCGCACAATCAAAGCTTGGGACGAAATCTCCTGCTGACCCAAGAGTTAAGCCGCGCAAGTGAAGAGTTCCATTTTCCGCTCCTCCTGCATCATCACGATTGGTGGTTCGACAACCGTTGGGCGCGCTGGCCCGAGATGCAACGGCATGGATTCTGGACGCTCACAAAGGTGGCCCGGACTCTGTTTCCAGCTCACGCCAAAGTCTGGCACGCCACCATCAACCGGGCGGATGCAACAATTCTGCAACGCCATCTGGGTTCGACGACAGCTTGGCTTCCCAATCCTTCCGCCTCCGAAGTCCGAGCAGCATCCTCACGAATTCGAAAAACCCAATCGTGGATCCATCGCGAGCTGGGCGAACATGCGCCCATTTGGCTCGTTCCCTGCCGGCTGCTTCGCCGAAAAAACCTCGCGGAAGCGTTACTGCTCGCCCGCTGGTTGCGTCCGGAAGCCTGGCTGGTGACGACGGCAGGAGTCAGTTCGGCGGCCGAACAATCGTACGCGCGGAAACTTGAATTCGCCGCCCGCCAAAATGGTTGGCGGCTACGGCTCGGTGTCCTCGATGGAAAGTCGAAAGCGCCTTCGATTCCAGAACTGATGGAGACTAGTGAAGTCGTGCTCTTAACGTCGATCGTGGAGGGCTTTGGGCTGCCTTATGTCGAGGCCGCCGCGGCCCGGCGACCTTTCATCGCCCGGATGCTGCCCAACATGGCGTCCGACCTGAACGAATTCGGATTCCGATTTCCACAGATCTACGACGAAGTGTTTGTTGACCCGATGCTGTTCGACTGGCCAGCCGAGCGGCGCCGACAAACGGAGCGATTCCGTCGATGGCGATCAGAGTTGCCCAAGAGCGCCCAGCAACAAGTGCGTTTCCCGTCGGTGTTGACGACGTCGTGTGGGTTCCCGGCCGTGGCCTTCAGCCGGTTAACGCTATTGGCACAACTCGAAATTCTTCGCCAACCGGTTGAACTATCCTGGGAGCGGAGCGTGCATCTGAATCCTTCTTTAGCCCGATGGCGAAGTCAGGCGTCGGAAGGACACCTGCAGCCCACACGCTGGCCGAAGCAGGCGAATCGATGGCTCAGCGTCGATGCCTACGCCCGCCGATTGGCCGAACTGATCAGCCGGCCGAAGTCGAACGTTCAGCAATCACACGGCGAGCATTGCCACCGTGATCTCGTCGCCAGCAAGCTACGACCCGAGTATTTGTATCCACTGCTGTGGACCGTCGAGCCATGAACGTTAAAGCGATCATCTTTGACATCTATTCCACCATCCTGGAGGTCGGTCCGGCGCCGGTGGACGCGGAAAGTCGATGGCAGCAAATATTCAAGAACGCGGTGCACAAGCCGCCGCTCATCACCCGCGCAGAATTCTCCGCTGCGGCCAGCCGAGTGATCGCCCAACGTCATCACTGGGCTCGCTCGCGCGGGATCGCCTGGCCAGAAATTCAATGGCCGTCCGTGGTAATTGAGTTGGTGCCCGAACTTGCGGGAGTCAATGAGGCCACCCGAAACGAATTCATCTATCAGCAGATTCAATTGGGGCGAACGCTGCAACTCACGTCAGAAGCCGCCGCAGTTCTGCGATGGTTGCGCCGGAAGAATCTGCTGTTGGGCATTGCCTCCAATTCTCAAGCCTACACATTGCGGGAGCTCGAAGAACTCTTGGCGGAACACGGTTTGTCGCTCGACCTCTTCGCCGTCGACCTGCGGTTTTGGTCGTTTCAGAATGGCTTCAGCAAACCGGATCCCCACGTCTTCCAAGGTTTGGCGGCTCGACTAGAAGCTCGCGGCTTGCGCCCTTCCGAGGTTCTGATGGTGGGCGATCGACTCGACAACGACATCAATCCTGCCCGCGCCTTCGGGTGGCAAACGTGGCATCTTACGGCCCAGCCCGAGTCCGATCCGGGAGGAGGTTGGTCGGAGTTGATGGTTCATCTGCAAACCGACTGAACATCTCCCGAGCGCCGTCATCCCCACATTTCTGTTGCGATCAATGAGGCGAAGGGGTTCTTGAAACTATGACTAATATGGTTCCGCCCGTGGGTACTCCGAAACGGATTGGCTTCATATCGACTCGCTTTCACGGCACGGATGGAGTGACGTTGGAAGCTCGGAAGGGGGCGCAA
>DLVS01000200.1 GCA_003445095.1 Verrucomicrobiales bacterium | reverse complement strand
GGCGCGGCGAATCGTGCGCGGCGTGTGATGAAAACTCGCGAACAGCGTCAACGCCGAGTAGTGAACCCACGTCGTATCTAGCATCACGCTGCTGCCAGACGGACATCCGCCAAACCAATTCACTCGCCCGCCTGGGCGCACCAATCGCACCGCCGCCGCCCACGTTTCGGGTTTGCCTACCGCCTCAAAGACCGCGTCGAACTCTGTTCTTTCGAGTGCTGACTTAACGGCCCATTCGACATCATCATGCGCGGCCGACTCGACCACGGCTCGAGCACCCAGCCGTCGAGCTGCTGCCAGTCGAGCTGTCCCCCGTCCCGCCACCACCGCATCGGCTCCGCTCCCGATCACCAAGGCCGTGGCCATCAATCCAATCGGTCCGCTGCCGATCACTAGAACGCGTTCCCCCGGGTGCACTCGAAGTTGATCCAGCCCCTGAACGACACATGCCAACGGTTCGACCAGCGCAGCGTCCCTAAATGATGTTCCGGCTCCTAAGCGCAATAAATTGCACCGAACGATGCGGGCGGGCACCACGATGGACTCGGCGTACGCTCCGTTCAGGAACAACAAGTCTCGGCACAACTGCTCCTGGCCACGCTGACAGAAGTCGCAGTCGCCGCACGGCGCGGAATTGGCGGCAACCACCCGTTCACCCAAAGACCAACCCGGGGTTTGCGGATGAACTTCGCTGATCACGCCGGCAAACTCGTGACCAAATCGGCAAGGCGGCGTCAGCATCCGAGCGTGATACCCTCGTCGCCACACCTTGACGTCCGTCCCGCAAGTCAGTGCCGCTTCGATGCGCACCCGCACTTCTCCAGGGGCCAACGACATTTCCTCCACATTTTCCACGCGCAAGTCCTGTCGACCGTGCAGTCGGGCCGCCTTCATTCGCGAATCCAAATGGACAACCGGCTTGCCGGGCAAGCCGGACTTCCCGCACCGTCCGCCCGCGAATGGATTGGATCCGCGAAGCCATCGACTTTGTCTTGCATCTGCAGGACCACCTGTACGACCTGACCCGGTCGCAAGGCCCATGGATCTACGCGATCCTATTCCTCATTATTTTTTGCGAAACTGGGCTGGTGATCACCCCGTTTCTGCCGGGGGATTCGTTGATCTTTGCGGTGGGCGCCGTGGCAGCTAATCCAGCCTCCGGGCTCAATGTGTGGTTGGCGGGAGCACTGATGATCCTCGCCGCGTTTGTCGGCGACACGGTTAACTATTGGATCGGACGGTTTGCCGGCCAGCGACTGTCGGCGGCCTTTCCCCGCGTGATCAAACCCGAGTATCTGGCGCGGACCCACGCGTTTTTCGAAAAATATGGGGGCAAGACCATCATCCTCGCCCGCTTCGTGCCAATCGTTCGCACCTTTGCTCCCTTCGTCGCAGGAATGGGCGCCATGAACTACCCGCGCTTCATGTCCTTCAATATGATCGGTGCCGTGGCTTGGGTGGGTTTGATCCTACCAGCGGGCTGGTATTTGGGGCAATTCGAGTTCGTGAAGAAGCGTTTTGAGCTCATCGTCCTGGCGATCATTTTTATCAGTCTATTGCCAATGGCATTCGAATTCTGGCGCGCCCGCCGGGAGGCCAAGGCCAAGGTCACTTGAGCCCAGGCCGCGACCGCGCACCTCGGATCAGGGCTTCGAGAGTCGAAAGTAGCGCGTGGGAAGATTCGCTGGCGTCAGATACGTCCGGCCCGCGGGAGCTGGGCTAACCGCCTGCCAGGCAGGTCCGGCATCCAACGAATCCCGAAACTCCAGCAGGAACCCATCCAGGTCCCACGCGAGAATCGCGTTGCCGTTGTTATCCAGCGCGATCGTCAGAACCGCGTCTCCAGTGGTTGCGGCGATCACCGCATAGAACCCACCCTGCAGTGTAAAGGTCCCACCTTGGAGCGTACCGGCATCCGGCTGGCCCACAGTGCCAGTCATCGAAAATGGACCGCCCGAACTGGTGCCGCCCCCGCCATCAATCGTGGAAGCGATGAGCGTGAACGGGCCGCCCGAGGCTTCGGCCGCCCGGCCAGCGCAGCCCAGAATTCCAGCGCACAAGATCGCACTGAGGAGTTTCTTCATGGGTGAATGTCTTGGTTTCGAGCGAGGTGCAGTAGGTGCCCCCGTCGAGTTAGGGACGCAATCGTTGAGTCGGCCTGGCCTGCTCGTCTTCCCCTTCGCCTTTGTTTCCAGCCTGGCATCTCTGACGGTGTTTATTGTGGAGATAAGGCACTCATCGACGAAGAAATGCAACCTACTGTTGTCGCAGTAAAGTTGTGATGTCGTTCATGGTGAGTGCTCACCTCGTTGTTTCTTCGGTTGAGTGGGAGCCAAGTAACCGGCACCCAACCCCACATCAATTCGCCGCCACCTGATTCGGGTCCCCTTCCCCGCGTCGCCACTGAAACGGCGCGCTGTTCACCACTCCCAACACGAGTGAGGAGAACCGTCCCTCCCCTGCCTTGAGATCCTGGACAATCTTTTGAACGGCAACTTTGTCGTAATACTCGAGTCCACGCCCGAGACCGTAAGTCAGAAGCTTTTCAGTCAGGCAGCGAAGGAAGTCATCGCGCCGGGCCGAAGCCAGAACCTGATTCAGCTCGCGGTGATCCTTGAACTTCTCGCCCGTGTTGAGTTCCCCCGCCGGCTCCACGGTTTCAGTGCCGTCCTTCTCTCGCCATTTGCCAATGGCGTCGAAATGTTCGAGCGCAAACCCGATCGGGTCCATCCGTGCGTGGCAACTGGCACACAGGGCATTTTCGCGGTGCTTTTCCATTCGCTGACGGAGTGTGCCCATCAGCTTTTCGCCCGCCTCGAGTTCAGGCACGTTAGGAGGTGGAGGCGGAGGCGGAGTGGCCAGCAGATTGTCGAGCACCCATTTGCCACGCTTAACGGGCGAAGTCCGAGTCGGATTTGAGGTAAGGGTCAACACGCTTCCCTGCGTCAGGAGCCCTTGGCGAGACGTTCCGCTAAGCGACACCCTGACGAATTCCTCTCCCGAGACTCCTGCCAGCCCGTAGTGCTCCGCGAGTCTTTCGTTCACGAACGTAAAATCGCCCAGTAGAAAATCCATAATCGGCCGGTCTTCCGACACGATATGGCTGAAGAACGTTTCCGTTTCCGTCCGCAAATCCCGGCGCAATTGATCGTTGAAGGCGGGGAACTTGGTACGGTCAGGGTCGATGATTCCGAGGGTTCGCAGTTGTAACCACTGGCCGGCAAAATTGTCAGTCAACGCCTGGGCCTTGGGGTCCTTGAGCATCCGCCGGACTTGCTCCTCAAGGTTCCGTCGCAACTTACCTTGTGCGGCCAAGCTAATCAGCTCTGGATCGGGCATCGAGCTCCATAGAAAATAGGAGAGCCTGGAGGCCAAAGCGTACTCACTCACCCGATGGATTGCGGTCGGGTTGTTCGGGTCCCGCTGAATCTCTCCACGAAACAAGAAGTGCGGGGACACCAATACCGCAGTCAACGCGTGTTTGACCGCCGACTCGAACTTGTCGCCCTGCGTCCGGCTCTCGGAATAGAGCTTCATCAGACGATCCACTTCGCCCTCGGTCACCGGACGCCGCCAAGCGCGGCCAGTGAACTCCTCGACAATGCTTCGCGCCGCCTGCTCATCGGTTTGCCCAGGCCTGCGGGCCGCAAAAATCTGCCGATGCGACTCCGGCAACGGCAACTCGACTCCCAATGGGCCCGTCAAAGTAAGTTGGTGCAGCCAAAAATTGCGGTCTTCAGTGACCTTTTCCTTTTTCGGTGGTTTCCCTTCGCGCGGACGTTCAACCCATCGCTCCTGGTAAAAATCGTTGAGGAATGACGCGGTAATGGTGTGTCGGCCAGCCGACGGGAAATCGATCTCCGCCGTATACGTTTCGGGCTCCCTCGCCTTCGCCTTGACCTCGAACGTTTGCACTTCGTGATCGTCCCAACGCAACCCCATCTTCACCGGGTCGGGTCCCGCTTGATCGCCATGGGCTTTGATCGTGACCCGATAGCGTCCAGGATAAGAGAGGTTGATCGTTGTCGTCAGCTCACCATTGGCGGCCAACCCACGCACCGGTCCATTATCAATGCCGCCAGAAAATTTGGCCGCCTCGGTCACCTTAGTCGGCGGCGGCCGCGGTCCGTCCACGATCGCCTCGTCCATGATCTCTTCGGCAGCCTGCAGGTATTTCTCGAGCAAGAGCGGCGGCAAGGTTAGCACGTCGCCGATGTTGTCGAATCCGTAACCGACATCGTCCTCCGGAAAGTCATCCGCCGGCCGGAAGCTCACTCCGACCAAATCTCGAATGGTATTGTTGTATTCGGCGCGATTCAGGCGGCGGAGCGTGACTCGACCCGGATCAGGGCGCTTCGGATCGACGGGGAACAAGGTGGTATCCAGCCAGTGCGTCACCACTTGTTTTTCGTTAGCTGGCAGCGGCGGTTTCTTTTTGGGGGGCATGTCGCCCGATTCCACGTTGTGCAGAACTCGTTCCCACAACTTTCGGTCCTGCAAGACCGCGGTGACGTTGGTGAACCTGTCGAGTGCCACATCGCCCTTGCTCATACCGTCCCCATGGCAATCCCAGCAGTGTTCACTCAGCACCGGCAGAACCTTTTTGTGAAAGGCGGTTTCGGCCTGGGCGCGATCCACTTGTGGTAGGCGGTAGGTCGCCGTGTCACGATTCGACCAGCGCTTCCACGCCAGAAATCCGGAAGCCGCCGCACCGGCCACCAGAATTACCAGGACTGCAACTTGTCGTTTCACGCTCAATTCCATGACGTCTCGAACGTCTGGAATATTGCACGATTCTTGTGTCGTGCGCTACTGCGCTGATGCTGATGCTTTAGAATGTCTCGGCGAGTTTTGGCCGTTGGACGCCGTGGTCGTGGTTGCGGCTAGAGCGCTCAGGCGCGTCTCGCGGCGAATCGTATCCGGTCTTCAGCAAAGTCAGTGCGTTCCAAGACGCCGTCCAGCCGGCGTACTCTAAAACGCTTCGCCAGGTTCGACACGACCGCGCAGGTCGATTCTTATTCGTTCACCCCGCCACCACCGGATCGTCCCAACCGCCTGGCGGCGTGAGCTGAGCCGCTTCTTTCGGTCCCCACGTTTTGGGTTCGTACTCAAAGACGGGAGTGCCCCCTTTCAACACGGGGTCCACGATACGCCACGCTTCTTCGACGTAGTCTTCGCGAGCAAACAGACTGGCGTCGCCCGCCATCGCATCGCCCAGCACCCGTTCGTAAGCGTCCATTTCATCCGCGGCAGGATGGCGGTCCGCCATAAGCTCAGTGGTGATGCTCGCCGATTCGTCACGCGGCGCCACGGTGTTGATTCCA
>DLVS01000522.1 GCA_003445095.1 Verrucomicrobiales bacterium | reverse complement strand
ACTGACCTACAATCGGCGTCCATCTGCGTTCATCAGCGGTTCAATCCCGTTTCCCGGACAAATCTTCGCCACCCGGGGAAGATGGGCCCCAGGTTATGGCTCTCCGCAGTGAGCAGTAGGAATTCGGAATGGGCACCACGGCGAAGCCGAGGTTCTCTCGACGCGACCACTCAGGGACTCTTGGACGAGGCGCAATGCCAACAAATCGACGAGGCCGCCGAGCAGCAAAGCCGGATGCTAACCGGGCTCCGCAAATCGCTCGGCCCCCCCTGACGGGACACTCAACCACCGTCTCTCAACCCTCAACCAGTTCCAGCGCTTAGACGCCGCGGATGCTTCCGCACCAAATCATCGGGAAGCCACACTCTGGCGAATTCGGCAGTCGAATTGGTCCCGTGGTATTCCCGCTCGCTCAGTTCAATCCCGATCCAATGGACTTCTGACTCCCACCCCCGGTTTCTGCATGACATGCGTGTAGATTTGCGTTGTCGCCACGTCTTGATGGCCCAACAGGTCCTGGACGGTGCGAATATCAACGCCCGACTCCAGCAAGTGGGTCGCGAAGGAATGCCTCAAGGTGTGCGGTGTGGCCGGCTTGGCGATTTTGGCCTTTCGGACGGCCGCCTTCATCGCGCGTTGGAGAATCTCCGGAGCCAGATGATGTCGCCACCAACCCTCCTCTCCACCTTCGGGACGCCACCGGACCAAGCCACCCGCGGGGAACACCCATTGCCACGCCCACTCCTTGGGCGCCGCCGGATACTTCCGTGCCAGGGCATCGGGCAGCCACACCCCGGCAAATCCAGCCGCTAAATCGGCGGTGTGCTGTCGGCGGACCTGCTCCAGATGCCCCCGTAACGGCTCCCCCAACACCTCGGGGATCATCGTTCGTCGATCCTTCCCCCCTTTCCCTTCCCGGACGATCAACAGATTCTGGCTCAGGTTCAGGTCCTTCACTCGCAGCCGGAGCAATTCGAACAGGCGTAAACCCGCGCCATAAAGTAATTGCAGGGGTAAGCGCATTTCCGGCTCAGCGGCTTCGAAGAGGGCCGTGACCTCCGCCCGCGTCAGCACGACCGGCAAGCGCTGCCGCCGCTCAGCGCGGAGCCAATCGCCCAATTCTCCGAGCGGCTGGTGCAAGACACGACTGTACAGGAACACGAGCGCATTGAGGGCCTGGTTTTGAGTGCCGGCAGCGACGTTCGCGTGCGTCGCCAAATGCGCGAGAAACTCTCCCACCTGAGTCGCGCCGAGCTCTCGGGGATGTCGCCAGCCGGACGGACCGGGACGAGTGGGATCCCGAAAGTGCCGAAGAAACCGCTCGATCCATTGCCAATAGGTGTGCTCGGTCCGCCGTGAGTAGTGGAGGAAACGCATCACTTCATGGAGCTGTTCCCGCAAGGTGGCCTTCGGGTTTGGAACCAAGCCCTCCCGGGGACCTCGTTGAGGGGTGTCGTCGCTGAGCAACCTCTTCCGATTCGGATTCATGCCGCTACCCTGACTGCTGGCGAGCACCGGTGTCCCTCGCCAGAAATCGGGACAAACGTGTTCTGGTCGTCGCAATATTGGGTGATATCCGACAGCCTTGTTTCCGATCTCCCTGGACTAGAACGAGTTCAAGCCTCCCGTAGGCAGTCGCAATATTGTTCGTGCGACAGCCGCGTCCTGTGGTCGTCGCAGTTCCTCCGCAATATCCGAAAGCGGTTGGCGCTAAGAATCGCCTCGACAACAAGTTAGACCTGGCCCAGCATAGTCGTAATATTAATACTGCGACTGTCCGTCAGTCGCTGATTTACAATGTTCGGCGTATTGAGGCGATTCCTATGAAGTCATTCCGCCTACATCGGCCATCATGCCCGATTTGTCGCGACCAGACTTCCGCTGTGGATGCGAGGCGACTGGCAAATCTGTGGCGGCTCCCGTTGAACCTCGTCAGCGGTTTGATTCTGTGTCCTTGTTGCAGAGTCGGCTACCGGTGTCGAAGTTGCTCTTGTCGTTTCCTGTCATCCACTCTTGAGGAGAGGTCGGCATGATCGACAGCACACATTATTGCAGGCCGGCCGAACAAATCGCTCCACACGAACCGCCGCTCCCCGTTTCCAGTTCGAGAGCGTCAGTTTATCGGACGCTGGATTCGCTGCCTGCGCCTGTCTCCGGCGGCGGTCGGTGAGCTCCGGCGTTGGGCGAACCAAATGCTCCGTTTGCTAGCATCATTGACGGTCTGCCTCACGCTTGCGGGCTGCCTTGGTTCCGAATGCGTGAACGAGGTGAGCGAAGTGCTGGAATCGCCAGACGGGACGAAGAAGATCGTCGTGTTTTCGAGGAATTGTGGCGCCACGACGGGATTCAACACGCAAGCGTCAATCATCGAGACGAAGCAGAAACTCCCCGACGCCGGTGGAAATGCCTTCGTAGTGGACAAGGGCACGGCCAAAGTCTCTTGGAAGAAGGACGGAGGCGTTGCAGTCGTCTTTGATCGCGGGGTTCGCGTGTTCAAGAAGGAGCCGGCCGTTTCAGGGGTTGCGATCGAATATCGCGAAGAATGAAAGAGCCCAACAAGATCGCTGCACACGAACCGCCGCCCCCCGGTTCGAGTCCGGGTGCGCCGGTCCATCAGACACAGGATTCGCTGCCAGCGCCCGTCCCCGGCGGCGGTCGGTGAGCTCGGGCGTTGGGCAATAGCCGCGCCAACCCATTGCACATGAATCACGATCTTGCACCGCAACCAATCCGCGCGAGGCGAACTATTCGAGAGATAAAGGTCATTCCGTATGGGTTCTCAGATGTCGGCATCCTTTGTGAGCCGTGCGCTGATGACATTTGCCGAGCAATTCGCGAGGGACGGTTGGAGACCCGCAATTTTCAAAACGACTTGCCCGAGCTCCAAGCCGAATGGCAAGCCGCAAGCCAAGGAGGAAAGGACCTGGCGGCACTACGCCGTGTCGGGACCAACTACCACGCCCAGAGAATAGCGTACTTTGTTGTCCACGGGTGGGAAGACCCGAAGTATCCGATTAGGCTCGATGCGCAAAGTGCGCTACATGATGGAGGTCATCGACTGCGGGCTGCCCTTTTTAAGGGCACCACAGAAATCGACGTGATAATCACGCCTTGAGCGTTTTTCAATGTCACCGCACCTAGCAGGTTATTGAAAAAGCAATAGAAACACCATAGTGATGTGAAGATCGACGGGATCTGTTCGTCAGAGAGCTATGCGAGGCGAAGTGGATGCTCAGGCGGACATGTTGTGCCTGATATCTCCGGAGAGTCGAGTGCCCCTAGATCATCCGTTGCGGCGGATCAAGCGGTTGGTCGATTCGGTCTTGAAGGACCTCTCGCCCCTGTTCGATGAGATGTACGCCGAGGTCGGCCGGCCGTCGATTCCGCCGGAACGCTTGCTGAAGGCCAAAGTCCTCCAAGCCCTCTACACGGTGCGTTCGGAAAGCCTGCTGGTGGAAGCGCTCCACTACAATCTGCTCTTTCGCTGGTTCCTGGATCTCAATCTCACCGAGTCCATCTGGGATCACAGCACCTTTTCCAAAAACCAGCAGCGCCTGCTGCAGCATCAAGTGGGCGAGCTGTTCTTCGCCCGGATTGTGGCGCTGGCGCGGGAACAAGGGTGGGCCAGCGACGAACACTTCAGTGTGGACGGCAGCCTGATTGACGCGTGGGCGAGCCTGAAGAGTTTCCAACCCAAGGACGCGCCGCGCGATCCCACCGACGGCGATCCGGGCAATCCGTCGGTGGACTTTCACGGGCAGAAACGCCGCAACGCCACGCACCAGAGCACGACCGATCCGGAGGCCAAATTGGCGCGCAAAGGCCGCGGGAAAGAAGCCCGGCTGAGCTTTGGCTTGCATGCCTTGATGGAGAACCGCAACGGACTGTGCGTGCAGGTGCAGGTGAGCGCCGCGCAGGGAGTCACTGAATCCACCGCCGCCACCGAGCTGTTGGCGCGGCAGATTGACACCGCGCCCACTCCGCCCCGCACGGTGGGGGCGGACAAGGGCTATCACACGGCCGAAGTGGTCCGCTTCGCTCGCCAAGCGGGTATCGCCCCGCACGTCGCTCCGGTGAAGGACCGCAAGGTCCAGGGGCTCGATGGCCGAACGACGCGCCACGGGAGTTACCGGACCAGTCAACGGATTCGCAAACGGATCGAGGAGATCTTTGGCTGGTGCAAGGAGATCGGCGGCCTCCGGCGCACGCGCAAGCGCGGCGTGGAGCGGGTGGGCTTAAGCACGGTGCTGATCCTGGCCAGCTACAACTTGGTGCGGGCGCGATCGGACAGGGACAGGACAACTATCGGAGGACAAGCTGAATCCCGGAGAGCTTTGAATTCGAGGTTCGAGCGAAGGACTCGAGCGGTCCGGCTTGGCGACGATTGAATCTGATTCCGGCGGGTGGACTGTTCCGGAATCGATTTTTAGGGCGAACTGCTCCCGTTCGAAAGTCGCCGAGCCGTCAGCGATCGTGGATCAGATCGCGTTATTCGAGAGAGTGTCGAGATTTGGAACCTTACTGGCACTACCCAAACACCCGAGCGCGCAGTTCACGTAGCGTGAAGAGTTCGTTCTTCAGTCCGGCCATCGGACGAGCGCCTTCTTGCCGCTGGGGACTGAACCGCTCGCGTAAGGCCGTGAAGACTTCATTCACAAACGTCCGCGTGCCCAACACGGCCCCGTCGCTGAAATACCGAACTTTCAGGCGGAGGTAATCTTCGAGGGCCAGTTGTCCCTTGGCGGCGGCCACCGCCAAGACTTCGTCGCGCTTAAAGCCCTGGCGCAACGGTTGCCCAGTTTCGGTGAATCCTTCCCTCTCCTCTCCTTGGCCGAAGAGCCACACCCGATACTTGGCCAAAGC
>DLVS01000292.1 GCA_003445095.1 Verrucomicrobiales bacterium | reverse complement strand
GGTCTGTTGAAGCTAGCTCCGCTGGCGCGATCCGATGGCGGACGATGAGCAAACGTCGCCCCTGCTTGTCAGGGTCGAGGAGTGCGCCAAGCTCGTTCCTCGTCCAGTGTTTTCGCAAGTAGTCGGGGCTAAGGATCACGACCCCAAAACGAGAATCGCGAAGCCCATCGTTGATTCGGTCACGGAGCAGATCGCCATATCCGATCTCCTTGAAATCGATCCATACCCGGAGCCCCTGCTTCTGGAGCTCAGCCATTAACGGGCGCGCCACCGATTCACGGTCTTCGGTCGCGTAGCTGATGAAGAGGTCGTAGGTCTCGGCCATGATGGTTTCTCATCGGGATTGCCAAACGCTGTTCCCGCTCACATCCAAATCAGCCAGGTTGAGCACTCGGATCTATAGGCAGGTTATTGGTTTGCTCACAAGTTTTGAGAGGCCTGATTTTGGCGTAGCAGGTCGTCGTCGTAGACAATCCGAGGATGCGGTCCTCCGACGCCATGTCGGTGAGACTTCCCCTGGTCGAAGCCTGGGAAGCGCTTGGTCAACTCCCCGAGGCCTTCAGTTGTCCACACGCTCGTTTCCAGTGGCGATCACGCCCGACGGACAAATTATTTCCGCTCGTTCCCACTCGTTCACGGCCAATTCCCTAAACAGCGAGTCGCCGGTTTCGGGTCCGTTCTGACTCGCCTATGGTCCTGCGACCTCAGTGAATCGACTTCGTTTCATTTCTCTGCTGCTTGGCCTCGCAACCTCGATCCTGGCGAGCGACAGGTTGTTGGCGGCCCCGGCGTACACCACCGAGGGCGGCGAAGGCCTGGTTGATGATCTGTTCGACATCAGCCAAGGCAGCCAGGTGATCGCGGCATCGCCTCAACACAACGCGTGCTGCGGTGAATCCGATCCACGCGCGATCTTCGGCTGGACGACGACGTCCTCATGGGTCGAACCCACGCACGCGATTTTCCAAGACGGCGCCCCGGTGGGCACGGTGGACACGGTCGAATGGCAGACGGCCGCACCGGTGAACCTTACCGGCGTAACCTTGCGCCTCCAACAGGACGGTCCCAACAATCCGCTTCGGGCCGCGACCGCCTGGCGACTGTTCGCGAGTCCTGATGGAATGACGTTTTCCCGAATCTCCGGGGGAACGATTCCCGGCGCGCCGGGCGCGAATCGCAATGTTCCTCTCCTCATCACCGATCGCGCGCTCACCGGAGTGACCGACAACGTGCGGGCATTCCGCTTGGAACTGAATCGCGCCAGCAGCGATGGCGTTCGGGTGGTCGAACTGGACGGCGAAGGCACTCTGGGCATCGAAACGGGCCTTTTCCTCGACCGACTCGCCTTTAACGCCGCCTCCAACCGTCTTACCGGACGCGGTGCCCAAGTGGCTGATGACGAGGGGCCCGGACTGGCAACTGGGTTCACCGTCAGCAGCCGGGTGCTGGGTACCGACACGGTTGAAGATGCCTTTGGAAACGCGAATGGCGCCGTCGAACCCGAGAGTTTCATTTTCGGCGATGGCGGCACCCCTGACAACGGCAACGACGTGATTGGGGACGGCGGTGAGACGGTGGATTTCATCGAATGGCAGACTAAGGAGTCCATCTCGCTCGCCGGCTATCGACTGACCTTAAGCGGCGATGGCGCCGATCCCAATCGCTCCACCGAATTGGTGCGGTTCCTGGTGGACGGCGACGAAGCCGACTTCTTCGACAACCAGGGCTTCGACGGCACTTTCACTCGCGTTTTCAAGGATGGCGCTCGCTGGGGTGGCGCCTTCCGAATCGAGTTCACCCGGACGACGGCCAGCGGTCCGCGGATTATCGAGTTGGATGCGATTACCGGTCCGCCACCACTGACCAAAGGTGAGTTGGTCTTGAACGAGATCGTGTCGCTGAACGCGGAGTCCTTGAAGGACGAGGATGGCGACTCACCTGATTGGATCGAGTTGTTCAATGGTCGTGATAAGGCTGTCCCGCTGGCTGGCTGGGGCCTCTCGGATAATCCGGACCGCCCGTTTCGTTGGATGTTCCCGGCAGTCACCATGCCTCCTCGCTCATATCTGGTTGTCTTCGCGTCGGGAAAGGACCGGCGGGTTCCGGGGGTAAATCTTCACACCAGTTTTCAGCTCCAATCCGATGGTGAGTTCATAGTGCTGACAGAACCGGATGGTACGCGGCGCGATCTCGCCAGCCCGGCGCGCCTGCGGGAAGACGTCAGCCTGGCCCGCCATCCGAATGGCACCGGCGAATGGAAGTTTCTCGCGATTCCCACTCCACGACGGTCCAACAACGCGCAGACGCCTTACGACTCCATCGTGTTCGATGGTCCGAGAGTTTCCCATTCGTCCGGCTTTTATCCGAACCCGTTCGACGCCGTGCTCACCACCTCGGAGAGCCAGGTCACCGTCCGGTACACGCTCGACGGATCCGAACCGACCGAAACATCCACGGCCTACGAAGCGCCACTGTCCATCCGGAGTCGGAAGGGTCAACCCAACGTGCTGTCAATGATTCGCGGCACCGCCACGGCCAACCAACACACGGACGGCTGGAAGGCACCTTTGGACGAAGTGCGTAAGGCGACCGTGGTTCGGGCTCGCGCCACCCGACCCCGAGCGATTCCAGGGCCGGAAATCACCCGCACTTATTTCGTCGGCGCCGAGGCCGTCCGGACCGACGGGCTACCGACAATTGCCCTCACGACCGCGCCTGACGGACTGTTCGATTACCACACCGGCATCTACATGTTGGGTGAAGTCTTCGACCGTTATGTGGCCGCGCATCCCGGAGAGGCGCTGACTGGGCACACTCCCGCCAATTACACTCAGCGCGGACCAAATTGGGAACGCAACGCGTACGTGGAATGGTTTGAGCCCAACGGTCAGCCGGCGTTTGCCGAGCCAGTCGTGATCGATATCCAAGGCCAATCTTCGCGGTCGTTCCGCCAGAAAAGTTTCGGACTTAAGGCGCGGGGCACCGAGTTGCCGCGCAACACCTTTCTTTATCCCATTTTCCCCAACCTCACGAAGCTCGGAGATGGATCCCCGCTGCAAGAGTTTCGGCATTTGCGCCTGCGTAACATGGGCAACGACTGGGACTATGCCTTGATGCGCGACGACTGGTGCCACCGGCTCGCGTCTGGACTTGGACTCAACATCATGTCCTCCCGTTATGCCAACCTGTACCTCGACGGCGAATATTGGGGCGTGCTGGCAGTGCGCGAACAAGAGGACTCACGATACGTGCAAGAGCACTACGGGGTGGACGACGACGAGGTTGTCATCCTGACCGGCCCCGGAACAGTGGAAGAAGGAAATCCCGGAGACGAACAACCGTGGCTCGACCTGCTGACATTTTGTCAAACGCACGATCTCTCCATCCCGACGAACTACGATCACGTGGCGGCGCTCGTCGATCCCCAGGACACCCTGTCCTACTTCTTTTCCGAGATTTACTTCGGTAACGCCGACTGGCCGCAAAACAACACTCGCGTCTGGCGACGGCGCCTTGACGCGCCCGATCCGTCGCTGGGACGGGGCCGCGACGGACGCTGGCGTTGGCTTATGTTCGATGTGGATTTGGGCGTGGCCCACCCGTGGAGTGGTGGCGTGGACGACAACACCTTGGCGGCGGCCCTTTCTCCGACGGGCCGGCCGGGATTCGATTCTCCCTGGGGCACCGCCGTCTTTCGCGCTTTGATGACCAACCCGGGATGGAAGCAAGACTTCCTCCTCACCGCCGCTGACCTCCTCAACTCGGGGTACTCGCCGACCCGCGCGGCGGCACTGGTGGACGCGATGCGCAATGAACTCCGCCCGGCCATGGATGAACACATCCGTCGCTGGCGGGCCAACGGAGGCAACGTCGCCGCCTGGGAAACTCGAGTTCGTCCCGTCCGCGATTTTGCGACGCAACGAACCGGGCGAGTGCGTTCTCACTTCCTCTCACAGTTCGGACTTCACGGTCAGTCGCGCCTCACGTTGGATGTGAACGATCCGATCCGAGGTCGCGTCCGAATCAACCGGCTCGTCGTCGATGCCTCACTACCAGGTGTGAACGATAGTCCGTATCCGTGGACCGGCATCTACTTCAATGGCGTTCCGGTAACGATCGAAGCACTGCCCACGTCCGGTTGGCAGTTCGCGGGATGGAGCGGCCTAACCACCGATGGCCCGGAAGCGACCTGGATTCCTGGAGGGAATCTAAACGTCACCGCCCAATTCATGGCCAACCCACCGTCCATTGTGGAGTGGGCGTTGAATCAGGACTCACTGCACCTCCTCCTTTCTGGCACGCCCGGAGCAACGTATGCGGCGCAGGTGTCCAGCGACTTGATCATCTGGAGCGATGCCGCAGAAGCGACCTGTGGACCAGAGGGCGGGGCGAAGGTAATCATTCAGGAAACCACAACTGAACGCATTCGCTTCGTCCGAGCATTGTCTCGTTGAAATTCGAAAGTGAGGTTCGATTGATGGAGCTGACGCTAAGCCCCATCATGTTCAGCCCGGATACTCCTGATCGCCTATGGAGAACGTGGCACTTTTAAGGTCGTTGCCGTGTCGGAAATCGCCAGCACCGAGGTAGAGCCTCGGCCGCACAAGTCGCCATGACACGGTTCTTGGACGGTCTGTCTTGCCCGTTCAATGGTCCGAACAGTCAGGAGCGCACCCTGGCGGGCGCGGGTACGTCACCTTCCCGGTGAATGCGTATGGAACCGAGCGTCGTCGTCTTTCCCGCTTCTTCCGCCACGGAGCAACTTAGAGCCGTTTTGTTCCACCACCGGAACCCGCCCATCCGGACTTCGCATTCACGCTCGACCTCAGAACGGTTCCGGAGCAGATGCCGAGTCGGTGAAAGAAATGGTTCGTTGCCTCTGCGACGGTCGGGAACTGGGGAGCAGACGCCTCCGGCGTGTTGTTTTCGGCGTCCCGCCGAAAACATCGTCCCACCAACTTTTCTCCCGGGCCTATCAATCGTTGAGAAAGTATCTGCGGGAGATCCCGCGAGCTCGCCATGTGGAGTGCGGGGGCGAAGCGAAGCGCGACCCCGCTTTGGAGCGACGCGCCACCCGCTCCCAAGGCCCTTCTTCGCTCCCACGCGCGTCCGGCATCGGCTGAAGCAACTCGTCACGAAAGGTGAATCTCCGATCGAGCTCGCCGTGTTCACGGACGACGAGGTCAAGGCGGTGCTGGCCAACGAGGGAGGGGATGCATCCAAGCTGACGTCCAGGCAGCGGTCGATGCTGCAGTTGCCACAGAATCTTTCTCTGTTTGTGGATGCGGGACTGGCTCGAAGTGAAAACCGGTTTAACACTCCGAAGGAACTCTGCGACGCCTGCTGGACGACCAAACGCAAGGCCGTAGCGGCGCAGCGCCTCGAGTTTGATGCCCACTGGCAGCCGGCGATTAAACTCCTTGCCGCTGCGTTGAGCGCACGCCAGGAACTGTCGGCGCCAGCCTCAGTGATGGATGCTTTCCCGCCGGAGTTCCTGGAACGCATGGCATCGGAAGGCGTGCTCACCTGGGACGGACACCGGTACGGTTTCGGGCACGAGACTTTCTTCGATTATTGCTTCGCCCGCACACAGCCAAACGGCGGAAGGGATTTCATCCGCTTTCTCGAGAGTGACGCGCAGCAATTGTTTCGCAGAGCGCAACTGCGGCAAGTGTTGGCGTTCCTGCGGGACGATGATTTCGCGGTGTATTGTGAGGGCGTCGGATACTTGCTCCGAAGTGGTCGGATTCGGCCGCACTTGAAGCTGCTCACCATTGAGCTCCTCACCGCACTGCCCGAACCCAAGGATGAAGAACTGAAAATGTTACTGCCGTGGATCGAGTCCGAGATGGCCCGTTGGCGAGCGAACCAAACGAATCCTGATCACTTAGCTTCGAGGATTTGGGAATCGTTCTTCCATTCCTGCTCAATGTTCGTGGTGGCCGACCGCCTGGGATTGATCCAGCAGTGGCTGAATTCCGCGGAAACTTCCCTGGCGGAGACGATGTGTCTCTATCTGCGACGCCAAACGGATTGGCACGCCGAACGGATCGCAGAGTTGCTGGAACCGTTCGTCGGAAGGGGCGGTGAGTGGCGGAAGCGTCTGCGTTATATGATGGAGGGACCGAATCTCAGTAAGAGCCGTCGTTACTTCGAACTGTTCTTGAGGCTCTTCGACAACGGCACGCTCGACGATGCCAAGGACCAGTTTGTTTCCAACGGAACATTCTGGTCGATGCTGCATGGATTTGCCGAGGAGCGGCCTGTGTGGTGTGCGGAGTTGGCCGCACACTGGCTCGACCGGAGACTCTTGGTGGCGCAGGCATCGGCCGAACAATTGGAACGTCCGTGGTCATTGTTCGATGATCAGGCGGGAGTGGAAGAGTTAGGAGTCAGTGCCCGCAGTGAACCCGCAGCCTTCCTTCAGTTCGTTATACCCGCAATTCTCCGAGTGGCCGAGACCGCCAGATACGTCAAGGACCCCGATACCTTCTCCCGCGATCGCGTTTGGCACGTTCCCTCTGCTGGGGAATACCCAAGCCTCTCCCAAGCGTTCCTCCGGGCTTCCAAGACGGCGCTCGCACTTGTTGGCGCGCAGTCTCCCAAAGAGTTGCGCCCTTTGATCGCACGACTACGCGCGGCCAAACTCTATATCGCCAATTACCTGCTGCTATACGCATACCTCAGCAACCCGGTGGTGTTCGCCGATGAAGCGCTCCAGCTCTTGGCCCAAGAATCCCTGCGGCTCTCTTGCGGATACTCAGACAGCCCCTACTGGACTTCTCGGCAAGTCATCGAGGCATGTTCTCCACATTGCGCGGACAGTACATTCCGCGGATTGGAAGCAGCGTTGCTCGAATTTGTCCCTGCGTATGAACGAACACGCGACGGCATTAGGAGCCGCGGCCGAGCGGCATACAACCTCGCTTCCGCTCTCCCCGTCGCTCGGACCAGCAATCGAGCGAAGGCCCAACTCGCGGAGTGGAGCGGGAAATTTAAGGCGCCTGACAGTCCACCGCGCGGCGTTCACTCCTGTGAAGTCGTATCGCCGATCAAGCGGGACTCCGCACTGCACATGACTGACGATCAATGGCTGCGGGCCATTGCCAAATACAACTCAGCCGATCGTCGGCGCGACTTCAATCATCCTGAACGTGGCGGCGCCCAGCATCTCGCTGGGATGCTGCAGCAGTTTGTGAAGGAGCAGCCGGAGCGCTTTGCTCGATTGTCGCTGCGCTTTCCTGAAGACACGGACCCGAGCTACTTCACGAACGTGCTTTACGGACTGAAGGAAGCTGAGATTGCCGGTCCAATTAGTTGGACGTAGTGCGGCGGGTGTTCGTCCGGAACGATAAAGCGTGCCTGTGCGCCGCCTTGGACTTACTGGGCGAAATCCGCGACACGCGACTTCCGGATGACGCTGTGCAGTTTATCAAAAGTGCGGCGGAACACCCCGACCCGAAGGTTGAACTTTGGGAAGGTGAACGACCCCACTATGGCGGCGACATGCTTACCTATGGGATCAATACGGTCCGTGGGCACGCAGCCGGCACGATTCGCGACCTAATTTTCCATGACGCCGCGTATTCGGCCGATTTTTCCGGAGCAATTGAAAGACTCGTAGCCGATCCCAGCCTGGCTGTCCGGTCCGTAGTCGCGTCCACGTTGGTGGCGGTCGCGAGTCATGAAGCTTCGACGGCATTGCGATTGATGGAAAGGTTGGTGCAGTCCGACGATCGACTGTTAGCGACGTCTCATGTGCTCGATTTTCTTCAACGAGGACTGCGCGAACATTTCACTCAGATTGCGCCGACCCTTGAGCGCATGTTGAAGTCGAGTCACGACGAAGTGAAAAAGCAGGGGGCCAAGCTGGCGTGCCTGGCGCGCCTCTACTACGACAGCGCCGATTACCTCGCCGAAATGGCGCTTTCCGGTAACGAATCGTGCCGCCTTGGCGCTTGCGAAGTAGCGAGAAGCAACGTTTTGCATCCGGATTGTCGCGCTTGGTGTGAACCAGTTTTGTTGGGTTTCTTCCGCGATGAAAGCGCGGCCGTTCGAAAGCAAGCGGCGGGATGTTTCTGGCACCACTGGCATTCACCGGAGACGCCGCTGACCGAGCACGAACCCTTCATTCGCAGCTTCCTAGAGAGTCCGGCGTTCGCTGATGAACCAAGCTTCCTATTGCATGCTTTGGAAGACACCCGGCAACGAGTGCCCAACGTCACCTTAGACGTCTGCGAAGCGTTCATCGTACGCTGCGGTGAACAGGCCAGGGACATTCGCACGTCGCTCGCCGCTGACGAACCCACGATTGGAAAGTTGATATTCGCTGCCTACGCCCAACTCCAAGCGACAGCTCACCAGAAGCGGGCTTTGGATGTGATCGACCAACTGGCTTTGGCCGGTTTCAGAAGCGCGAGCGGGCACCTGTCCGAGTTTGATCGATGAGGCGGTTGCGCCGTTTCCTCAGTGCGCTTGAAAGATCTTGTCACCCTGGGGAGCGAGGCTTCGCCGACTGACGCAGGAATTCCTGCCTTCGAATTGAGGATACTTGCCCACCAGCGGGCGACGGATAGGGTTGGTCTGTCGTGCATCCCCTTCACCAGTTGGGTTGCGGCTTCGCGCTGGTGTTACTGCTTCCGGCGCGGGCAGCCGTGGACTATCTGCGAGAGGTTAAGCCGCTCCTGACGGAACACTGCGTATCGTGTCACGACGGGGCTCACCAAAAATCTGGCTTGCGGCTCGACACGGCCGCCGGCGCTCGTCGCGGGGGCGATCACGGCCCCGCACTCACTCCGGGGCGAATCGACTTGAGCCTGATCATTCAGGTGCTTGAGGGGGAACATCCTGAATTGGCGCAGATGCCCTACAAAAAACCCGCCCTCTCGCCAGATCAGATCGAAAAAGTGCGCCAGTGGATTGGGGCCGGTGCGGAAGCACCCAAGGACGAACAACCAGGAGTCAAAGTGCATTGGTCGTTTGTGCGCCCCGTTGCAGTTGATCCACCGGCCGTCCGGCAATCCGACTGGGTCCGCAATCCCATTGACCAATTTATCCTGGCGCGACTGGAAGACGCGGGGATCCAACCTTCGCCCGAGGCAGACCGCATCACGTTGATTCGTCGGGTGAGTCTCGACCTCACCGGTTTACCGCCCACACCCGAAGACGTGGATGCGTTTCTCTCCGATGCGAGGTCGGATGCCTACGAACACCTCGTTGATCGCCTCTTGGCTTCTCCCCACTATGGC
>DLVS01000481.1 GCA_003445095.1 Verrucomicrobiales bacterium | reverse complement strand
TCGGTAACATAGGCTCCATCCGGCGTGGAGCTGGTATCGAGCTTGCCAGCGACATCGACGGTTTGCGGCCAACGCTTCGGGCCGCCTTCGCGAAAATCCACGAGCTTGGGCGCCCCTTGAGTTAGGCTGGCAAAGGAACTGGTAGCCGCCTTGGGGCCGCTCCAAATCGTGATTTTGAAATCCCCTGCCCGGGCCCCCTTCGCGACGGAGAGAATCGCTCGGTCGCCGTCAGCCTGGAGTTCAACTCCTTTGGGTAAATCCGTACCGGCGAGCTTCGTCACGCGATCACCGACCGTGTAAGTCAGGACCGGCTGGCCGTTCTCTTGAGTCAATTCCTTGGCGCCACCGGGGACTTCGGCCAGCCGCACGACGAAAGGCTCGGCAACCTTACGCGATTTGAAGAAAAGGAAACCCGAGGCGGGCGGAGCCAGTCGGAACGTCCGCGTAAAGCCGACTTGGTCATCGTGGGTAACACTACCGGGTTGCTCATAGACCTGGGTGCCGCGGGCCGTGTAGCTCAACACGACGTCCATGCCATCGACGTACAGGCCCTTCCATTCCGCGATGGACTTGTCCATGGGACCGAAGGGTTCGGATCGCGAATCAGCAAAGTTGCCCCCGGGCACACCAACTCCGGGTCCGTTACCGACTCCAAATTTCTGGTCGCCGACCATTTGTGGATGTTTCCCGTGGTCCCCATCGAACACGACGCCTTTGGTGTCGATGAATCCGCCGGTCCAACCCGCCGCCATCCGCATCGTGTCGGTGTCCCAAAGGACTGTCGCATTGGTGCCGACCCGAATGGCGTAGCCTTTGAGGGCGACGTTGTTGCTCGGGAAATTAGCGCCGATGCAGGCCGCTTGGAATGGAAAGTCATCCTGCAACATCCGAAACCCGGCCTTATCCTGGGCGAGTGCCAGCGAATTTCCGGACAAGGCGATAAACAGGCTCGCGAGCAGCAAGCCGGTGCTCGGGAGTAAGCGACGAGAGTGAACAAGTATTCGCATGCTGAAGAAGAATAGCATCAATGCCACGGGGTCCGTCCAGTCACAACCCGCGACTCGAGAGTTTGCAATCGGCACGACCCCAAGCAAGCGGGCTCGGACTGTGAACAGTTCGAACGCATTCAGCTTATCTCTTGACTCCTAAAAGTACGGAAAACCGCCTTTCGGTGACCCAGGTTCCTTAGCCGAACTCTCATCAAAAACGATTGCTAAAATGAAGAATTCCAGCCTGCTCGCTTCCTCGGTGGCTCTCTCCGTCGTCTCTGCCGTCGTAACCTCCGGTGCCCGCATCTCCGGGTTCGTCGATATCCCAACAGTTTGAGCTCTAATTTCTCAAGGAGCGGTTTTTGGGGACTTTGTTAGTGGTGCGCTACCGCCGCTGACTTATTGGTCGATGGGTGTCGAGAGTCAGGGCGAGAACCCCGAGGTGTCCGAGCTCATCGCAAGATTGCGTGTCGCCGCGCAGAGGAGGTAAACTCTGGCCATGAATCTCCGGCAGAATCTTCTGGGCGCGTTGTGTGGCGGATTGGGTCTGGTCGCCCTTGCAGAAACAGTCCCGGATCGGGAGGGCGCGGTACGCCAAGATCGGGCGGTGATGACGAACGACACGCGCTGGATTTACAACGACGTTACGCGCGGTTTCGCCGAAGCCCGCCAGACCGGGAAGCCGTTGCTCGTGGTTTTGCGATGCGTGCCTTGCTTGGCGTGCGGCGGCATCGACGGACAGGTCATTGACCGCGCGACCGACCTTGGGCCTTTGCTTGATCAATTTGTATGTGTCCGCGTCATCACGGCCAATGCCCTCGATCTCGCCCGCTTTCAGTTCGACTACGACCTCTCGTTCTCCACTGTGTTTTTCAACGGCGACGGCACCGTGTACGGGCGATTCGGTTCCTGGACCCACCAGAAGAACGCGAAGGACAAAACAACCGAGGGATACCGTCGAACCCTCGAGGCGATCCTTGATGTGCATCGTGGCTATCCGGCCAATCAAGCCTCGCTCTCTGGTAAACAAGGCGGGCCGGTGCCGTTTCGGACGCCGGTGGAAATGCCTACGCTGACCGGCAAGTACCGCCTGGACCTCGATTGGCAGGGCAAGGTCGTGCCGAGCTGCGTTCATTGTCATCAGATCGGTGACGCGTTTCGCGCCTCGTTTCGTGAGAAGGGTGAAACCATCCCGGAGCGATGGATTTATCCCCAACCCTCACCCGAAACGGTCGGCCTGGTCCTTGCACCGGATCGATGCGCTCAGGTTCAATCGGTGGTCCCAGGATCGATTGCCGCCCAAGCTGGGGTCCAACCTCGGGACTCCCTCAAATCGTTGGCGGGGCAACCGGTCGCGTCGATTGCCGATGTCAGTTGGGTCCTCCATCAGGCCCCAGAATTCGGCGCCCTGCCTATGATCCTGAACCGAGATGGCCAAGAGGTAACAACTTCGCTCAGCCTTCCCAGAGGCTGGCGGCGTAATTCTGATATCTCGGGTCGGGTGGGGACGTGGGGGTTGCGCGGTATGGCCACGGGCGGCCTCGTGTTGGACGACCTCTCCGACACTGAAAGGGCTCGACACGGACTGGGCACGAACGGGCTCGCGCTGCGGGTGAAGTACGTTGGCCAGTACGGCCACCATGCGGCCGGTAAGAAGGCGGGGTTCCAAGCGGAAGACATCGTGATCGAGCTCGACGGACAATCATCCCGGCTCACGGAAGGAGAAATGAT
>DLVS01000606.1 GCA_003445095.1 Verrucomicrobiales bacterium | reverse complement strand
GCTCTTCCGATCTCGTCAAGGCGTTTGGAGAGTGGCTGAAAGCGTACCAGCGCGATCTTCCTCGCCCAGCGTTTGTGGACGTGCTTGCAGGAAAGCGGCGCGGCGGCAAAACCTGGGTAATGGTGGCTCTCATCCTGCTGGCTGCGGTTGCCGTGCCCTATCGC
Organism: Verrucomicrobiales bacterium; assembly: GCA_003445095.1. Taxonomy (GTDB): domain Bacteria; phylum Verrucomicrobiota; class Verrucomicrobiia; order Limisphaerales; family UBA9464; genus UBA9464. The sequence goes on along the minus strand of DLVS01000606.1, from coordinate 3,060 downwards.
CTGCACAAGGACGGCCATCGGGTCAACTTCATTGGCTGGCTTGTGGTTCCTTCCTACCCAGAGCAGCGCGAGCTACATGAGGACATCATGGCGGTACTTGCCAGGCGTCGCGATATTGCAAGCCGCGAGATACTGCAAGTGCTTGGAGCCATTCCCGAGAAGTGGTGGACGTTTCGACCGTACCCGACCAATGGATATATGTTCGTCCACGGCTCGCAGGTCTACTTGAAAAGCGCCAACCGGCCCGACAGCTTGAAGCAGGGCCGCGTCGACGTGGTCGGACTGAACGAGGGGCAGAAGGTTGACAGCGAGGCCCCCGTTCACTGCGCGGGCAACACAATCGACGGCGGCGGACTGCTCATCATGGCAGCAAACGCTCCTCGGCGAGCGCGTGGCCAATGGCTTAAAGAGGTCAAGTATGCGTTTGACGACGGGCGCATGTTCAACCCAAAGACAAAGCAGCAGGTCGTCAGGTGGTTTTGGGTAAACCCAGACAAAAACACCCGCATCCATCAAGACAGCCGCGACAACTTCCGAATCTTTGCGGGCGTGGTCAATCCCAAGCTGATGCGCGCTGACGCAGAGAGCGAATGGAACGACAGCCAGGATGTCACCTTCTTTGCCTGGAAGCCATCGCATGTGATCAAAGAGGTTCCAGCGGACTGGATCAACGTCACGGGCGACGTGATTGCAGCCATGCGCCTGCGTGACTGCATACGGCACCATTCGACCTACACCAGCTTTGGCGGCACAGACTTTAACAAGTGGCCGTGGTTCGCATTTGTGGGGTTCAAAGCCTACCGCGACCCGAAGCGAAACAACTTGCTGTGTTACGTCGCCGAACGCGAGTTTCGTAACGAGCAGGACCGAGATCGTCCGATGACCGAACGCGAAGTCATCATTGAGCTTTACAAGTCGGGATGGCGACCGGAAGAAATTGTCCTCATCGCTGACGCCTCTGGTCAGTGGCAGAACTCGGAGTCACGACAGCGCGGTGGCGTATCGGCTGGCCACTCGTCCTATGACCTGTTTCGCTCCGCCACGCATGCTCAGAACGAAGAAGGCGACCTTGTGATCCCATCGTGGGAAATGCACGCCCCGACCACCTGGAAGCTCAAAGAGTCCAAGCATTTCGCCGACCCACGACGACGCGAAAATATTGATGAGTGCAACGAACTGTTTCGCCGCGACCGGCTGTTCATGCTCGACACATGCACGCACTTGATGACCGCGTGCAAAAAGGCACCGTTCAACCCATACGCACAGGGGACGCCGCAAGAGCTCAAGGACTTGGTTCATATCATCGATGCGTTTCGGTATCCGATTCACCGGGCGCAAAGCGCACTTGAGCCCAAGCGCCGCGATCGTGGATTCGGGGCACCAACACCGGCTGGCACAACTTCGCCCACCCGCTCGATTCGGCCAATCGGAGGCAAGGCGTTTGGGTCGAAGCGATGAGCCGAGCAGCCCGGCTAGATGAAGCGATGGACCGAGCCGGGGTGGCATCAATGCAGCGGCTCGCGTCGCTGTGTCGCGTTTCTAGGTCAGCGCTCTATCGTTTTGCGCAGGGTTCAGATGTTCGGCTGAGCGTACTTGAGCGGATTGCTCATACGCTAAACGTGTCGCCCGCCTGGCTTGCGTGGGGGCTTGATGTCGAAAGGCTTGGAGAGGGCGCGCTTGTCGTGCGCGGAGACGTGCTAGACCCGGCGACAGTCGCCTGGGTCGATGATGTTAGGCGCGTGGTTCCTGGTGCGCAGGTGGTGTTTCAGGATGCGCGGCAAATGCAGTGAGTTCCCGCGCTGGGTAGCCTATGGTTTGCAGCACATTGGCAATGGAGGCCAAAGTATCGGCGTTGCCCATCACCGTGTCGCGCTTGTGCTTCTCGTCGTACTGCGTAATCAGGTGCTCGACTCGCTCAAGCAGCATGTCTTGGATCTTCTCGCGTCGGTCTGTGGCCATTGGTAAATCCTCCTCTACGGTGAAACTTGACATCTTTGCGAGCACTGAATTGCTCTGCGTCTGCTCAGTCACGGCTTGGACGACGGACTTATGATAGTCCGTAGGAACTCCGTGAAGAGTTATGGACCCGTTGCCGTTGCTGCTGCTGCGGACAAAGCGAATATCGCACGATGTGGTCATGACTCGTCGCCGCCGTCGATTCTGAGCAAAGGGTTGTGGGTGTTGTTCCGTCGTGCCTGACGCGGTGCATGCTCGGTCGACAGCGTTGGATCGCGCCGGGTTTGCAGGTCAACCACGTTCGGCTTTGTCCCAGCACTTTTGCGCCGCTCCACTGACTGAAACAACTCCTGCGTGAGTTGCTGACTCAGTGTTTTGGCGCGCTCCCATTGCCGCTCGGTGAAACGCATCTTTTCGGCAAGCTCAGTGCGTTCGGCATCCGGTGCGGCGGCGGCCAGCTGCTCCATCTGCTGCAAGTGATGACTGAGGACAAAGCCTTGCGCCTGGGCCAGTGCCAGCTCCTCAAGTCGTGCGATCCGCTGTTCTAGGGTGCTTTCGGGGTCGATTGACATAGAGACTCCAGTAATTGCTCTGTGGTCAGGTTGAGGACTGAAACGAGCTGCATCAGGCGTCGTACTGGCGGCACGCACTCGCCGCGCTCCCAAGTGCTCACTGTGGCCCCGGTGCAGCCAATGCTGAAGCCGACATCCTTCTGCGTCAAGCCAAGCGCCAGCCGCGCAGAACGCAGAAGCCTTGCAGGCCCCTCTTGGGCTGCTAGCTGCTCATCGTTGCGCTTGCGAGCGCTGACGGCAGTTGCAACCGATGGCTGGCGTCTGGAGATCATCAGGCGAATCGGGCAGGAATCGAACCTGCGACACATGGCTTAACAGGCCACCGCTCTACCAACTGAGCTACCGACTCAAGTGCTGGCTTGCCCAGCGAGTGCCGCGCTTGTAATCCGGCCCGCTACATGGAGTCAAGAAAAAACCGCAGTGCATGGTTAGTTTTGACAAAACGACGGGACTTTGATAGCCCAGAGGGCAGCTCTCTAGCCACCGGGTCCTCTGTAAGCGCCGCTACGCTGGCTTACAGGTCTCTAGGTCT
>DLVS01000239.1 GCA_003445095.1 Verrucomicrobiales bacterium | reverse complement strand
CTGGACCAAACAAGCCGACGACTTGCGTCAACTCGAAGCTTATGCGGACGACCCGGAATTCCAGCGGGACTGGCTGGCGGTAAAGGCTCACAACAAACAAGCGTTGGCGGACCTAGTCCAGCGAGAGAGCGGCGTTCAGCTCAACCCCAAGTCGCTGTTCGACATTCAAGTCAAGCGCCTGCACGAGTATAAGCGGCAACACCTCAACGTTCTTCATATTATTACGCTCTACAACCGGCTCCGAACAAATCCGGCCGCTGCTATTCCACCACGATCCTTCATTTTCGGGGGTAAGGCAGCGCCGGGTTACTTCATGGCCAAACTCATTATCAAGCTGATCAACTCGGTCGCCCAGACGATCAATACGGACCCGGCGGTAGGAGATCGGCTCAAGGTTGCCTTCATCCCGAACTTCAACGTTAAGAAGGCCCAGCGCATTTATTCGGCCGCGGACGTGTCGGAACAAATCTCCACGGCCGGCAAGGAAGCGTCGGGAACCGGCAACATGAAGTTCGCGATGAACGGCGCGTTGACGATTGGTACGCTCGATGGGGCCAATGTAGAGATTCGCGACGAAGTCGGCGCAGAGAACTTTTTCCTCTTCGGCCTGACCGCACCGGAAGTCGAGGCGACCTGGAGGAAGGGGCACAATCCCTTAGAGCACTACCACAATAACCCGGAGTTGAAGGAGACGCTGGACCAAATTCGGTCGGGAGCGTTTTGCCCGGAGGAACCGGATTTATTTCATCCGCTCGTGGAGCACCTGATGTATCACGACAGTTACCTGTTACTGGCCGACTACGCGTCGTACATCGCGTGCCAGGATAAGGTGAACCAGGCGTACTTGGACACGCCGCGGTGGGCCAAAATGTCGATCTTGAACGTCGCGCGAATTGGCTATTTTTCTTCTGATCGCACCATTCGCGAGTACTGCCGCGACATTTGGAAGATCCCACCCGTGCCCATCCAATTGGAACCTGAAGTCTAAGCGGCTTCCTTGCGGAGAGAATCAGGGAGAACCGCAAATGGGCGCAGATTCACACGACTGAGATGAATGAATCGAGGCGACGCACTGGGACGGTGGCCCTTAGTGCCTTCGTCCCTGGATCCGCACTTCCGTGATCATCTCCGTGTCCATTGTGGATGACGAGACTGGGCTCCGGCAGTCCATCGCCGAATATCTCGACCGGGCTCCCGGCTTTCGCTGTGTGAGCGCTTACGCCAGCGCTGAGGAAGCCTTGAGAGGGCTGCCGCAGGACCGTCCGGACGTCGTGCTCATGGACATCAAGATGGCTCGCATGACCGGGATTGAATGCGTCGCCCGTTTAAAGACCGATGTCCCGGATCTGCAGGTTCTCATGCTCACCGTCTATGACGACAGCGAACTGATTTTTCAGGCACTGGCCGCGGGTGCCAGCGGCTACCTGCTTAAACGACTCCCGCCTGAGAAGCTGTTGGAGGCGGTCCGCGACGTAACGGGCGGCGGATCGCCTATGTCCAGCGGCATTGCTCGCAAGGTGGTGCAGTACTTTCAAAGGCGCGAGGGGCGAACAGAGCCGCGCGCCACGCTGTCACCCCGGGAAACGGAGGTCGTCGAAGCCCTCGCGAAGGGCGAGGCCTACAAGCAGATCGCCGATCGCCTCCACCTCAGCATTCCGACCGTGCGTACCTACATCCGCAGAGTATACGAAAAGCTGCACGTTCACTCTCGCACGGAGGCGGTGGCCAAGTACCTGCGCCGATGAAGGCGCCGGAAACATCCCTCCACTTATAGGGCGTCCGAATGTCATCACTTCATACGACTGGAGAGATTAGCCGATTGCTGTTCAATCGAGGCATGCACCGCAGGAACAAGAATGGGCATGGCGCCCTTCCGGGGGCAGCGGCCGGCCTCGCTCGGGGCCTTCGAGATTCCGGGTTTACTCTCATTGAGTTGTTGGTGGTCATTGCGATCATTGCGATTCTGGCATCGCTGCTGTTGCCATCGCTGTCGAAAGCTAAAACCAGGGCGCAAAGCACCCAGTGCATGAACAACCTTCGCCAGGTGATGATTTCTTGGCGGATGTATGCGGACGATTTCCAGGGGCGTCTGCCGTACAATACCGTGTTCGAGCGGGATTTGACGCGAAGTTGGTGCACCGGGTTCATGAGCTACAACACTCCCAATCCGGACAACACCAACAAGCTGCTCTTTACCCAAGCACTGATGGGGCCGTATTTCAGCGCGTCGTCCAGTATCTTCAAGTGTCCGGGCGATCGGACAGTCAACCCACCGAAGAATGACCCACGAGTCCGCAGCATCGCGATGAACGCGTTTGTCGGCGGGTTTTGGGACGGCACCTCCTGGCAAGAAATCGCGGATCGGAAGCGGACCTGGAAGGAATTCCGGAACATTGACCAATTTGACCAGCCATCGCAGCGCTGGGTGTTTACCGATGAATGCCCCCTGCTCAATGATGGGTTCCTGGTGCATCTCATGCCCATTGGCACCACCATACTGCCGACCAATGAATCTATGAACGACTGCCCGGCCAGTTATCATAGCGGGGCGGGCGCCCTTTCGTTCGCCGACGGACACTCTGAGATTCATACTTGGCGGGACCCCGCGACGATCCGGCGCACGACTCGCCCGACCACGGCGCCTGGGCGTTCTCCGCGGGACTACATCTGGCTGGCGGAACGAACCACGGGGCCGAATTGAGCATCTGCTCGCGTCGGAAGATTCCATCTTGAACCTCCCGGTCGTCGCCCTCCCAATGCACCGATGTTCCGGAAGTCTGATTTCGGGCTGAGGGTGGGCCGAAGAGCCCGCCTTGCCTGGACGGCCACGTTGGTCGTCTTTCTGGTTGCTGGCCCCCGGAGCGCGGCGAATCCGACGGAGACCTCATCAAGCCCCGGCGAGTATTTAATAACGCGCTGGCAGGCCGAGGATGGCTTGCCGCAAAGCACGGTCACGTCCGTGGTACAAACGCGGGATGGTTACTTGTGGTTGGGCACCCTGAATGGATTGGCCCGGTTTGACGGCATCCGGTTCATGGTCCTGGGAGCGCACAACACACCCGCGCTCAAGAGCAACCGGATTCTGGCGCTGCTGGAGGATCGCGCCGGAGGATTGTGGATTGGAACCGAAGGCGGCGGCGTCACGCGTTGGTACGCAGGTCGGTTCACGACTTACACAATCTGGGAAGGGCTGGCGCATGACACAGTTCAGTGCCTCGCCGAGGACAGTCGGGGACAAGTACTCATTGGCACTCTCGGTGGGTTGAGCCTGTGGCATGAGGGGCAGATCCAGAGTCATCCGGGCCCCGCGGGTTCCTCCGCTCCCGTTCGCGCGGCGGTTTCCACTCCGAGCGGCCGCACGGCCTTGCTGATCGGAGAAGCGATCTATTGGCGTGAAGGAGCGGCTTGGCGAAAGGACGCTGATCGAGTCGGCGAAGACTCCATCGAAGGACTCTACTCCGGCCCCGGCGGACAAGTATGGGCCTTCGGTGGGGACGTTCTGAAACGATGGGCCAAAGACGCTGCGGACAAAGCCCACGTTATCGAGCTGCCATCCGCAGCGCCGGTCGGTGCGACGCTGGAGACGGCGCGCGGCGACATGTGGGTGGGCACCCGATTCGGAGTCCTGCTGCGATGGCGGGTGGGTGCGTGGCGGACCATTTTGAATTCCCAAGATCTCGGGCAGCATCCGGTGCGTTGCCTGCTGGAGGATCGCGAGGGCAACATTTGGGTCGGGACGGACGGCGGCGGATTGGCGCGCTTGAAGTCTCGTCGCCTCGACATCGTGCGGCCGCACCGAGGAACGGTCACTGAAACCATCCGCTCTCTGGCCTCCGCGCCAGACGGTGGCGTTTGGCTGGCCGCGGCCTGCGGCGGCCTCTCTTTCTGGCGAGGCGACCGAGTGGAGCCGTTCGATGCCGACGGAATGTTGAAGCCGAACGTCTGCGCTGGCCCGCTCCTGCGGACCCGCGACGGATGTCTCTGGATCGGGACTTCGGGCGACGGTTTGTACCGGTGGAATGGCGCAGAAAGCAGGAAGCTTGGGTCGGCCGAGGGCTTTTCGGAGGCAACGATTTTGTCGCTGTTCGAGGACCGGGAAGAACGGCTGTGGATCGGCACCGCGGAGGCGGGCGTCTTTCAATTTCACCAGGGCCGATTCCGCCACTTCACGACCCGTGACGGATTTCCCGCGCGGCTCATCACTGCCATCGTCCAGGACGCGGGTGGAGATCTCTGGATTGGATCGAACGGTGGTGGCCTGTACCGCTACGCCGACGGGAAGTTCTCGTTGTACAGCCGGCGTGAAGGCTGGGGCGGAGACTTCATTCGTACGCTGCACGTGGATGGTGAAGGAGCGCTCTGGATCGGCAGCGGCGGCGGTGGTCTTACGCGCATGAAGGACGGTTGGTTTCACACGATCACCACTCGCGATGGCTTGAGCGACGACATTGTTTCCCAGATCCTGGAGGACGACTTCGGCAACCTGTGGGTCGGCACCAATCGAGGCATCTGCCGCTTCAATAAACGCGAGTTCGAGGCGCTTGCCTCCGGAAAGAGTCGGACGGTGGCCGTCGTGGCCTATGGAAAATCCGACGGCATGGAGAGTCTCGAATGCACGGGAGGACTGCTGCCCGCAGCGCTCAAGACGAGCGATGGCGCACTCTGGTTCTCCACGGTGAAGGGAGCGGTGCGGGTGGAGCCAGGATCGCTCCTGACCGCAGGCGAGAAGGCAGCAACGGCTCAAGAGCATTCTCTCCTCGCTCCTCCGATCGTGGTCATCGAGGAAGTCTGGTCCGATGGTGCGCGTCTGCTGGAGGCACCTCTTTCGCGGAGGGAAAGTTCGGACGATGCCGGAAATCCCCCGGCGGTACCGCGGCTGGTCGTTCAACCCGGCTACCAGAACCTCGAGATTCGCTACACGGCTCTGACTTTTACCGCGCCGGAAAAAGCGCGTTTCCGTTACCAGTTGGAA
>DLVS01000496.1 GCA_003445095.1 Verrucomicrobiales bacterium | reverse complement strand
CCGCAACGTCTGTGGATGGCGATCAGACCGACAATCACGCCTCGGGTGCGGGGGCGGCGTATGTTTTCCAACGAGTAGGAGCGACTTGGGTTCAGCAAGCCTACCTCAAGGCTTCGAATGCCGACGCGGGCGATGCTTTCGGAACCGCGGTAGCCATTTCGGGAGACACCATCGTCGTCGGAGCCTACTTGGAAGACGGCGGCTCGGTTGGAAGTCCGGGCAGCAATTCTGCTTCGGCGTCGGGGGCGGCCTACGTCTTTGTGCGACAAGGAACAAGTTGGAGCCAGCAGGCGTATCTCAAAGCGTCGAATGTCGGGGTTAACGATTATTTCGGCGCGGCTGTGGCAATCTCGGGCGACACGATTGTCGTGGGGGCGCCGCTCGAAGACTCCAATAGTCAAGTCATCAACGGAAATCAAAACAACGAGTCTGCTCCGGGAGCTGGAGCGGCTTACGTCTTCGTTCGCAACGGCACTTCTTGGACCCAACAAGCGTACCTCAAAGCAGCGAACGCAGGCGCCAATGATGTTTTTGGAGCGTCGGTCGCCGCGTCGGACGGCACGGTGATCGTGGGAGCCTATCTCGAGGCCAGCAGCGCGACCGGAATCAACGGAAACGGAGACGACGACCTCGCGGCTAATTCTGGGGCCGTTTACGTGTTCGTCCGTGAGGGAGCCGTTTGGAAGCAGCAGGCGTATTTGAAGGCCTCCAATACCGGCCAAGGAGACTTTTTTGGAAATGCCGTCGCCCTCGCGGGGAATACCGCCATTGTGGGCGCGGTCGGAGAAGATAGCAATGGAGCGGGTCCTTTCGGCAACCCCAATGACAACAGCAGTGCGGATGCCGGTGCTGCTTATATTTTCGTTCGCACTGGCACCGCCTGGAAGCAGGAAGCTTACCTCAAGGCACCGAACGTTGGCGGATCCGACCACTTCGGCTACGCGGTTGCGCTCTCGGGAAATGTCGCGGCCGTGGGAGCCAACGGGGAAGACAGCAGCGCCACCGGTGCCCAAGGAGAACAGGCCGACGATTCCGCACTAGATTCCGGCGCGGTCTATGTCTTTAGCCGCGTCGGGACGGCCTGGTCGGTGGATTACTACCTGAAAGCGGCCAACACGGGAGCGGGGGACACCTTTGGCGGCGCCGTCGGGCTCTCCGGAACCATCCTGGCCGTTGGAGCACCTGCTGAGGATGCCAGCGGTCGAGGCGTCAACCCAAGTGCCTCGGACAACAACGCACTGGATTCCGGGGCGGTATACCTTTGGGATAACTTGGCGACTGTTCCCTCCACGCTACGCGATCCGACCTTCGCGGACTCACAGTTCTTTGCCTGGATCCAAACGGAGCCGGCGAAGACTTACTTCTTGGAGTACGTGACCGCCCTCGCTGAGACGACTTGGGTCGAGGCCGACCGCGCCCAAGGAAATGGCACCGTCAAACAACTGACCGATCCGACCGCTAACGGGCCTCGCCGATTCTACCGGGCACGAATTCAATAGGAATCGCCGCGAGGTTCCGGTGACCAGCGGTAGATCGGTACCCTCATTCGCGTTGCCGATCGAGGTTTCGAGTGCTGGTAGCGCGTACGGGAATCGAACCCGTCTTTCAGCCTTGAGAGGGCCGTGTCCTAGCCGATAGACGAACGCGCCAAACGTTCGTTGGAGTTAGAGATGCGGCCGTCGGGTGTCAAATCGGAAAGCGGCCTTTGTCGGTCGGTAGCGCGCTGACGTCGGCTGATCGGCGTTCCTTCAGCTCCGAAATCGGACGGATCTCCGTTGCCCTCCTCAGGGACCCGGCCGCGCAGGATCGAATGCGTCGGGCCCCCAGACCACCGGCAATCCGGCGGCAAATTCCGAGAACCAAGATTCCGGTGGACTGGCAAATTCGGCTTCGCATCCCTGCCAGGGAAACCAAAGCCGTCCGGCGTGCAAGGCTTGATGAGGCAACAATAACTGAGCGCGTTGGTGGTCGGTCAGCCTCCGATGAACGAAATCCAAGTAGAGCGCCTCACTCGGTCCATAAAGCTTGTCGCCCACAAGAGGATGCCCGACCGCCGCCAGATGAATCCGGATTTGGTGCTTTCTCCCGGTGTCGAGTCGGATCCGAAGTTGCGAGAAAACGCCTTCGGCGCGCTCAAAGACCCGTTCGCGCCACCAGCGAGTTCGCGCCGGAGTTCCGTCGGGTCGGACACAATCCTTAATGGCAATCTCACTGCGGTCGTCCGCGCCAAGCGGCAAATCGATCGTCCCTGAGCCCGGCTCGGCCGCCCCATGAACCAATGCCGAGTATTCCTTCGCCACCAGCCCCTGCTCCCACAACCGCCGTAATTCCAAAGCGGACGCGGCCGTTTTCCCAAACACCATGACGCCGCTGGTTTCGCGGTCCAATCGATGAACCATCTGCGGTTCACTGCGAGTACCGAGATGCAGGCGCACCCGGCTGACCAAACTGGAATACTCGTCGCCTTTAGTCGGATGACAAACCAGTCCCGCCGGCTTGTGGAGCACCAGCACCTCGGCGTCTTCGTAGATGATCGGAAACAGCGACACTTCCAGAAGCTTTCGGGACGCTGCGCCTATTATCCAGCTTTGTCTCCTGTCGGCAGCTCTGGAGAATGCGATCAAGCTGACAGCTGCCGAAACGGGGGAAACTAAGAGTCTCGGGAACGCCGCCGCACAGCACCGGTGGCTGGGTAAGGGTTGATCTCCATTCCGCAATCACGGAACCCCGGCAAGCCGTGTCGGAATGTCTTCGTGGGCGAACCCGTTAGTCGCAACTAAGTCCATCGTCCGCGGTAAGGTCTCAACCGCGGACCGACATAGCCCGACAAAGGTCTCTTCTGCCAACGTGAGCCGACGTCCCTTCCAATGGGCGACGGACCAGAATCGTTTCAGTTTTCGTCGCCCGAGAGGAATCGCGCGTAGGGATCCGTCTTCCAACTCCCGCTGAACGACCCATGGAGCAGCGATACTCACGCCCAGTCCCAATTTCACCAATTCCTTGATCGCCTCCATACTCCCCAATTCGATGACCGTGTTGAGGACAATGTCTTCGCTGCGAAAATACTCGTCGACGACCCGAAAGGTTTGCGACGCGCGGCGGTAAACTATCAGGTTTTGGCGAGCGATCTCTGCCCGAGGCGCTGTCCCTTCTTGAGCCCACGGGTGCAGAGGCGCGGTGATAAATACCAGCTCGTCCGAAAAAATGGGGAGGCATTCGAACCGATCGTCCGCGGCTTCTTGCAACATCAAGCCGAGATCGATTCGCTGGCGCTCGAGTCCACCCACCAATTCTCGGCTATCGCCTGGTTCCACCTGGATCAAGCTTCGCGGAAAGCTTTCCTTGAACTCGCGCAATACCGCCGGGAGAAGGGCCGTGCAGATGGTGGCGGTGGCTCCGACGCGAAGCCTTCCGCGACCCCATTTGCCCAACTGTTCGATTCCCTCGCGCGCCGCTTGCATCTCGCGAAGGATGATTTCGGCGTGTTTTAACAGATGCTCTCCCGCCTGGGTGAGCATGACCTTCTTGCCCACTCTGTCCAAAAGCCGACATCCAGCATCGCTTTCGAGCGCCTTCATCGAGTGGCTGACGGCGGATTGAGTCAGGAACATCTCTCTCGCCGTCTGGGTAAAGCTTCCCGTACGAGCGAGGATCGCAAACGCCTGAAGCTGCCTGCTATCTAGGGGTCCCTTCATGAATGAATCAGGTTCATTGAACGCATTGAACCTTTGCGCAGCATTCATCGGGCCGAGTTCCGTTTCGGGCATGAACGGCGCTATCTCCACACCTGGTGATTGCACCGACTGGCTCCCACTTCCGTCGCCGACGCCCCTCTCCGGGGGCGCCGCTGCGGCTGGGATATGTGCCCCTCACGGACTGTGCTCCGCTCATCGTGGCTCACGAGCTGGGGATGTTCGCCCGGCGTGGACTGAGTGTCTCCCTGAGCCGTGAGTTAGGCTGGGCCAGCGTCAGGGATAAGCTGGTTCAAGGCGAGCTCGACGCAGCCCACGCGCCCTGCGCCATGCCGTTTGCATTGCGCCTGGGCGTCGGGTGTGTGCCAACCGAGTGCGTGGCGCCCCTGGTCCTGAATCTCCATGGCAATGCGGTCACCTTGGCCACCCATTTGCGGAAGGAAGGAATCACGGATGGACCCACGCTGGTTGAGTGGATGCGACGACAACGGCGTTCCCGGCAGTTGGTCTTTGGAGTGGTCTCGCTTCATTCGAGTCATGCCTGGTTGCTGCGCACCTGGCTCCAACGCTGTGGTCTCGATCCCCTTCAGGAACTCCGCCTCGTGGTGGTGCCGCCGCCTCAGATGTCGGCCAATCTTCGCGCCGGTCATCTCGATGGATTCTGCGCGGGGGAGCCATGGAACTCCGTCGCCATTGGGCGCGGTGACGGCTGGTGCGCCGCTCCCAGTTGCGAGATTTCTCCCGGGCATCCGGAAAAGGTTTTGGCCGTGCTCGGCGAAGTTGCGGAGTTGCGCCACAACGATGTCGTCGCACTCACGGCAGCACTACTCGAAGCCTGCGCCTACTGCGCCTGCCCCAAAAACCAGGAGTCCCTGGTCACACTTTTGTCGCGGCGCGACTACGCTGCCTTGCCGTCGGGATCGTTGCGTCCCGCCTTATCCGGGACCTTTCCTTTAGGGGCCAACCGCACGGCTCACTGGCCGGACTTTCTCGTCTTTCAGCGCTCCGATTCGAATGATCCCACCACCGACAAGGCGGGTTGGGTCGTGCAACACCTGCTCGACTCAACGGCGCGCGCCAAGGTGCCGCCCGTGCAACTCGGCCGCGTCTTCCGTTCGGATTTGTTTGGACTCGCCCGCGAGCGAATCGGCGTCGCTCCCGCTCTGCCCCTCCTCCATGAAAACACGCTCCTCACGGTTTGAATCATCTCGTCGACGGTTTCTCCGGCACACGGCCGCCAGCGCGCTATTCGCGAGCCTTCCTGTGGGCTGGTGCGGCCGAGTTTTCGCCAATGACGCCCCTGAAACTCCCAAACTTCGTTGCGGCATCATCGCCCTGACGGACTGCTCACCGTTCGTTATCGCGGCCGAAAAGGGGCACTTTCAGCAGCAGGGACTCGACGTGACCATCGCCAAAGGCGCGAATTGGGCCGCCATTCGCGATTCGCTCAGCAATGGGGACAATCAGTTCACTCACCTGCTCCTCGGGATGCCGATCGCCTCAACCTTGGGGCTGTTGGGTTCCCCAAAGAAGCCGATGATCGTCCCTTGGCTCGTGAACCGAAACGGCCAGGCGATCACGCTCAAGAAGGATTGGATCGGCAAAGTGACCGCGGATCCGAAAGCCCTCAAACCCTTCGTAGACCAGGCCAAGGCGAAAGGGGAGCCCTTAGCGTTCGCGATGACCTTCCCGCCCGGGACCCATGCCATGTGGATGCGGTACTATCTAGGGGCCGGTGGCATTCATCCTGACAAAGATGTTTCACTTCTGACCGTCCCACCTCCTCAAATGGTGGCGAATATGAAAATTGGCAAAATGGATGGATACTGCGTTGGCGAACCGTGGAATGCCCGAGCCATTGCCGATGGAGTTGGTTTCACCAGCGTTACCACCCAGGAGATTTGGAAGGATCATCCCGAGAAGGTCTGCGCCTTCACCGAAGAGTTCGCCGAACGGAATCCTCGGACCGTGCGGGCAGTCCTCAGAGCCCTCCACACCGCCAGCGTGTGGCTGGATGATCCCGCCAACCGGCCCGAACAATGCGCCATCATTGCCAAACCCAACTACGTCAACTGCCCGCCGGAGCTGATCTTGGGCCGGTTGCTCGGTAATTTGGACTATGGGGATGGGCGCAAGGCCAAGGATGAATTCCCGATGCACTTCAGCCGCCGCAACTGCAATTACCCGCAGGGCGCGTACGCGAAATGGTGGCTCACGCAGTTCCGCCGTTGGGGCATGGTCAATGCCGCCCCAAATTATCTGGCCGTAGCCAAACAAGTCATGCGGCCTGACCTATATGAGGAAGCCATGAAAGAAGTTGGCTATTCCCACGGCGGGGAAGACGTGAAGCCCTGGACGATGTTCGACGGAACTCAGTTTGATCCGCAGGGTGATTTAGAAAGCTACGCCCAAGGATTCCCTATTCATTCGCTGAAGTCGTGACGCTTTCTAAATTTCTATGACTCAACCAACCGTAACTCCCGTTTTAGCGGCCGGAACTGCTCCGGCGTCGGATCCTCGCTCAACGGATGCGGTGCCCCTTGGTGTGCCGTCGCCGCCAGTTGGGCGTTCGCAGCGCCTTCACTCACCCCATCTCGAGGGACTAATCCTGCCAGTGATCGGAGTCGTCCTCGTTCTCGGAATCTGGTATCTGCTTAGCGCTACCGTTTCCAAAGAACTCCCGAATCCGTCGCGCACCTGGGTGGCGAGTAAGCCGTACGTTTTGGACCCCTGGGCCTACCGCGGTGAATTGGATCAAGGCATCCTGCGGTTTACTTGGCTTTCCCTTACCTTAGTCGCCAAGGGGTATGCTATCGCCTTGGTGTTGGGGACTCCCCTGGGCTTTCTTTTAGGCCTCTCGAAGCGATTCGCCCAAGCATTCGATCCCATCATCCAAGTGCTGCGCCCCGTCTCCCCGCTCGCGTGGCTTCCACTGGGAATGATCCTGTTTCTCGGCCTGGGCAAGAACGCGAGCGAAATGGCGGCGTTGTTCACGATCGCCATTTGCGCCATGTGGCCGACGGTTCTCAACACAGCCGTGGGTGTCCGGGCCATTCCTCAGGATTACCTCAACGTCGCCCGCGTCTTAAAGCTATCACGGTGGAAAACGCTCACCAACGTCATGATCCCGGCAACCCTGCCCTACATGTTTACCGGATTCCGGCTCAGCCTGGGCATCGCCTGGCTCGTGATCGTCGCCGCCGAAATGCTGACCGGGAGACCCGGCGTCGGTGGCTTTCTCTGGCAGCAATACAACGCGCTGGTCTATGAGCAGATTATTCTGTGCATTCTCACCATCGGCGTCGTCGGCTTTGTTTTGGATCGTTTGATGAGCTTGGTCGAGCGTCGATTTAAGGCCGCATAATCCTGCGCTGTTACCTGGTCGTAGATTATCTGCCCTGCTGGCCCTCTAATCATGTCGTTCCTCGA
>DLVS01000111.1 GCA_003445095.1 Verrucomicrobiales bacterium | reverse complement strand
CCGAAGCTGACTATTGGCTTGCCGCCGAAGCTGACCGCTGCCACCGGCGCTGACGCGCTGACGCATTGCATCGAAAGCTTCACCTGCCCGCAGTTCCACCCCATGTGCGATGGCATCGCACTAGAAGGAATCCGGCTCATCATCGAGGCCTTGCCGCGCGCCTATGCCAAGGGCGACGACCTCGAAGCGCGCGGGCACATGCTCGTCGCGGCGGCGATGGGTGCGGTGGCGTTCCAAAAGGACCTTGGGGCGGTGCATTCCCTCGCACACCCGCTCTCCACGATCTGCGGGCTTCACCACGGCTTGGCCAATGCCTTGTGCTTGGTGGCGGTCATGAATTTCAACGCCCGCCGGAAGCCAGGCCTCTATCGGCGGGTCGGACTCGCTTGTGGTCTCGACGTGGTGAAGGTCACTGACGGCGAAGCCGATTGTCAGACCGTCGGATTCATCACGCGATTCCTCGCCGACCTGGGGCTGAACACCAAGCTCCGCGAACATGGCGTCAAGGCCGAGCATCTCGACGCCCTCGTGGCGCAGGCGTGGGAGGATCCGTGTCACCGCACCAACGCTGTGCCGGTGACCGCCGAAGACTTGCGCGCGCTGTACCTCGAATGTTTGTAACGCGCCTCAAGCTCTGAAATTCAGACGCATGGTGAACAAAACCCGACTCGGTAGGGCTGCTTCGGCCCTGCGCTAAGGCCGCGGAATTCTTGGTAGCGCCACTCGACGCGTCTCTGCGAAAGACCAGCCCAAAGCTTCGCCTGGGCCGGGGACGGCGCAGCGCGCCATCCCTACCTTAATGAAACGTCCCAACGCTTCCTACTTCAGCTCCTTCACCCGAATATTTCGGAACGCGACTTCCCCGTGGTCGCCTTGGAGCAGGAACGGCCCGGGCTGATCCACGTTGTCGTCTAGGTGGCTGCCGGTGCCTTTGTTGCATTCGACATCTTGCTGTACGGTGACCCCGTTCAGAATGACCGTGATCATGTTGCCGACGATTTTCGCCTCGACGGTTTGCCATTGGCCAGGCTTGCGGGAGGCCATGAGGGCGACCGGCGAGACACTGTAAATCGCGCCATTGCCGCCGAGCTCGGGCTTCTTGTCGTAGTCGTCAAAGATTTGGATTTCATGCCGCCCGCGAAGATAGAAACCGGAATTCGCGCCCGGCGGAATCAGGTACTCGTAGCGCACCACGAAGTCCCGGAACTTGGCGTCACTGACCAAATCAGTGCCGTGGCCGACGACCTTGTCCTTTTGGTGTTCGAGTCGGTTGATCAACATCCCGTTTTCGACCAGCCAGCTTTTCGTACCGTCGGGATTTCTCAGCTTCCAACCGTTGAGGGTCTTGCCATCGAACAATAGTTTGAATCCGTCAGCGGCCTCGGCCGCGCTAAGCCGGGCCGTTGGATCTTGGGGTGTCGCGCTTCCCTGCGCCAACCCCAGAGCCCATTCGATGCCTCCCAAGATGTGCCGCTGATACGACGGGCTAGTCCAAACGTCTTCGCGATGTCCCAACGAGGTGTAGAAAATTCGTCCGCGGCCGACTTCCTTGCTCCAGGAGACCGCAAAATCGCCCGGGAACTTCCAGTTGGGATGCGCATCCAGTCCCAGTAACCCGTGGACTTTTCCGCGGTTGAAACTCTTGAAGATATAAATTTCGTCGAAGATGTCGTACGTCGGCCCCAGGGACTTCGTGGCCGGATGGGCCGGATCTTGATTCACTGCGCTGATGCCGACTTGGGCGTCGTGGGTCAAAAATTCCCCGCCCAACATTTCAATGAACGGAGGGAACCCGTGGAATGTGTCGGAGGCCGAATGCATACCAATGAAGGCGTGACCGGCTTCAAGCCAGTTCAGGAACCCCTCTTTGTCGGGAAGGGCGAGGTCACCCGTAGTGTTGGCGAAGATCACTCCATCCACCGCGTTCAGTTTGGCGAGGGTTAATTTTTCGGCGACGTCAGCGTCATTGGTACCCTGAGGCCCGCCGCGGACCACATCCACCACCGTGAAAGCGCCGCTGGTTTGGCCCAGCGTGGTGATGACATTTTCCGCGGTGGGTATCGACGAATGGCGGAAACCCTTAGTGGCGGTGACGAGGATAACTTTTTTGGGCGCGGCCTCCGCCGTCAGCAAGCTGACGACGGCAAGCACCGAGAGTAGCGAGCGAAATTTCATAAAAGATGGCGTTAACAGTCCCCAGAATGACGAACCAGCGCGGGAACCCCTTCATTGGGCCGACCTCACGGGTGGAGAATCAAGCCGCGAGTTCGGGCCGACGGTTCGGACTTTGGTCCGCCTGCGCCGTATTCACGCAGTGAGAACCGGTGCGAACCGCGCAAAAAAACGGACCGGCGAGAAGCGTCGAAAGGGCCAGACTGCCTACTTCGCCGGAACTTCGCTCAAGCCCATGGGTTCCGGAGTCGGCACTGGGGCGGGCCGGCGGCGGACCAGGCGGCTGAAGAGCAGATACACGACCGGAATGATGAACAGCGTGAGGAACGTGCTAGAAAGCATCCCTCCGACGACCGCGATGCCCATCGGCCGCCGGCTTTCTGCGCCCGCGCCGAAGCCGATTGCGATCGGCAGGATGCCAGCAATCGTCGAGAAGGCGGTCATCAAGATCGGCCGGAGCCGGACCTGACCGGCTTCCACCATCGCGTCATACGGTGACTTGCCGTGCGCCATCTTCTGATTCGCGTACTCGACGAGCAGAATGGAATTCTTGGTGACCAAGCCGACCAACAAAACGAGACCGATCTGACTGAAGAGATTGAAATTCATCGCCGGAATGACTGGGATGACGCCGATGAGGCCCAGCCAATGGAGCAGCCACAAACTTCCGAACGCGCCGACAAAGGCCAGCGGTAAGGCCAGCATAACCGTGAATGGATGGATCAAACTCTCAAACTGCGCCGCGAGCGTCATATAAACGATGATTCCGGCGAGGCCGAGGACCCACCAGATTTCGGTCGAGGCTTCGTTCAGATTCCTCGCGTCACCATCCCATTCGTACAAAAAGCCCGGTGGCAGATCCGTATCAAGCAGCGCTTTCACTTGTTTCATCACCGTGCCAATGGGAACTCCGCCCGGTGAACCGGTGATATTGGCGGAGCGGAGGCGACCGTAGTGGCTGATCGAATTCGGGGCGGCGCCTTCGGTTCGTGTCACCAGACTGCTGAGCTGGATGAGCTCCCCAGTTCCACTGCGAACGAAAATCTTATCCAAGTCGGCCGGCTTGAGTCGTGACACCCGTTCCAATTGCACCATCACGTCGTACTCCTTGCCGTCTCGCTTGATTCGGCTCAGGTCCAGCCCACCGAAAAGAATCTGCATCGTGCGGGCAACATCGGCGATGCCAACTCCGAGTGAGGCAGCACGGCTTCGGTCGATATTCACTCTGAGTTCAGGTTTGTTTACTTCATACGTCACCCGGACGTTAGTCAGGAGCGGGCGCCCGCTGGCGTTGGTCAATCCACGAATCTTGTTGGCGAGCTCATTGGCGGTGGTGTCGAGGGCGGCGAGATCTTGGTTCTGCAACACCAGCTCAAACGGGGCGCTGTTAAAACCTACTTCGATCGCCTTCGGCAAGTTGGCGATAGCCAATCCGCCTTCCACCTCTGTGAACAGCCGCTGGGCGACCCCGCCCGGCCCGTTGACGATTTCTTGAACGGAACGTTTACGCAGGGCGCGGTCTGTGAAGGTCACAAACACAATTCCAAAACTAGCTTGGCCAGGACCATTGAAGCCTGGGGCAACCATGGCGCCAAAACTCGAGACCTCAGGAATCGTCGAGATGATCTCTTCGGCCTTCCGTAGTTGCCGATCAGTAAACTCGCTGGTGGAGCCATTCGGGGTGATGACCATGGCGAAAAGACGGCCCTTATCTTCCTGCGGGAGGAAGTCCTGCTCCAAGCCGCGATACGCGAGGAACATTACCGCCAGCGTAGCCAAAGTGACTAATCCCATTACCGCTCGATGTGCCAATGCCCACTTCAGGCCCCGCGTGTAGGCTGAGGTGATTCCGTCGAACACCCGCTCGAAGAAGTTGAACAACGCCCCGTGTTTCCTGCCCTGGACGGGTCGAAGCAATCGTGACGCCATCGCCGGCGACAACGTTAGCGCTACGAACGCCGAGATAACGACGGAGCCAGCAACCGTCAGCGCAAACTCGATGAAGAGGCGCCCGGTGGTACTTTTTTGAAACGCTAGGGGGGTGAACACCGCCACCAGCGAAATCGTAATCGCAATAACGGCGTAACTGATTTCTTCCATCGCCTTGAAGGCGGCTTGCATGGGCTGCATGCCTTCTTCGATGTGACGATAAATCGCCTCCAAAACCACGATCGCATCGTCCACCACGATTCCGATGCTCAATACGAGGGCGAGCATCGTTAAGATATTGATCGAATACCCGAATAGGTAGAGGAGAGCAAAAGTTCCAATAAGCGACACGGGGATCGCCACTGCGGGGATCAACGTCGATCGAAAGTCGCGCAGGAAGAGGAAGATGATGAGCACGACGAGGGCGAACGCGATGGCCAGCGTGTCCCACACTTCCGAAATCGCCTTCTCAACAAAGATACTCGAGTCGTACCCGACCCACATGTCACAGCCCTGCGGGAGCGAGGGGCGCAACTGGTCGATCTCATTCCTCACTTCCTGCGCGACCGAGACAGTGTTGGCCTTCGCTTGCTTGACGACGCCGAGAAAGATGCACGGCTTGCCTCGGGCTCGCGCAATGGTGCGGTAATCTTCCACGCCATCTTCCGCGCGCCCAATGTCCCGCAAGCGAATGAGATTCGACCGATCCGCCCGAATGACCAGGTTGTTGAATTCCTCCGCGTCTTTCAGCTCACCGCGCGTCTGAATTGTCATTTCGCGGTCCACGTTTTCGACCCGTCCGCTCGGCAGATCGACGTTTTGCTGTCGCAACGCGTCCTGAACGTCGAGGACGGTCACCCCTCGAGCGGCCATCTTTTCGGAGTCTAACCAGAGCCGCATCGCGTAGCGCTTTTCCCCGCCAATCGTGACGGATGAAACTCCCGCAATGCCCTGAAACCGGGGTTTGAGCTGCCGTTCGGCCAGCGTCGTCAGTTCCAAGGGCGAAAGGCGATCACTGTTAAGCGCGATCCAGATGATCGGCTGCGCGTCAGAATCCTGCTTGGCAATGATGGGTTCCCGAATGTCGTCGGGCAGATTGCCGCGAACCCGCGAAACCCGATCCCGCACGTCTTGCGCCGCCACATCGATGTCGCGCGATAAATCGAATTCCACCGTGATGCTGCTAACGGCCTCGCGACTCTCCGATTCGAGGACCTTGATGCCTTCAATATTATTGATGGCCTCCTCCAGCCGTTCCGTGACTTCCGTCTCGATGACTTGTGCGTTGGCCCCGGGATACACCGTCGTCACACTGACGATCGGCGGATCGATGTCCGGCAGTTCACGCACCGGCAAGCGGGCCAGCCCGATGATCCCAAACAGGATCAACACCAGATTCATCATCGTCGCGAGAATCGGCCGCTGGATGGAAATTCGGGAAAGGATCATAGGCGGGATCCGCTATTGGAGATAAGGCGTCACAGATGCGTTGGTCGCGAGGGATACCAATCCGCCGGGACGTAGTTTCTGCACGCCTTCGACGACGATGATTTCTCCCTGCTTCAGGCCGCTCAATACCTCAACTTTTCCCGCGAGGCGGAGCCCTAGGTTGACCGGCTTGAGAACCGCGGTGTTGGTGGAGGTCACCGCGAACACCATCGTGGCATCGCCGTTGTTGATGATGGCCGGTTCCGGGATCACCAGAGCGGAGTCGCGCAACTGCAAGGTGAGGTCGAGGTTGGCAAACATACCACCGCGCAGCTTGCGATCAGGATTCGGAATGCGCGCTTTCACCAACGCCGTCCGCGTCCCGGCGTTCAATTGAGGCGAAATGAAATAGACTTCGCCCTTGAACGAATCCTTGGGAAAAGCGGCGACCCGGAATTCCACCTTTTGACCTTCCTTCAACTGACTCAAGTATCGCTCCGGCACTTCCACCTCTACCTTGACCGTGTCGAGATCAACCAACTCGGTAAGCTTGGTGGATTTATTGATCACTTGCCCAGGGCTGATCCGGCGCGCGCCAGTAATGCCAGAAAATGGCGCCAAGATTCGGGCGTCTTTGAGCTCGCGCCGCTTCAACTGTACGGCGGCCTCATTGGCTGCGTAAGTGGCGGAGGCGGTGTCGTACTCCTGCTGCGACAGCAATTTATCCTGGTAGAGCGTCCGCGTCCGATCGAAGGACGCTTTGGATAATTGGAGTTGGGCCTCCGCCTCAGCCAATTGCGGCGCGAATTTCGAATCGTCGAGCGCCACCAACAAATCGCCCTTCTTAACCGGTTCTCCTTCCTGAAACCGGACCTCTTTCACGATCCCATCGGTCTCCGCGTTGAGATCGACCATCTCGTTCGGCATGACGGTGCCAATCAGCGAAACCGATTCAGAAACAGGTTCGGCACGTACCGGCACCGCTACTACCTGGGTGGCAAACGCGCCGGCAGATCCGCCCGCGGCGGGGTTGGATGCCTTTCGGCAACCACCGGCCAGAAGTGCGATTACAAGAATGAAGCCGCAGGAGCGAAGCACCGACACGCGGGCCAGCTTGCCGATTTTTCGTCCACAACGCCAACTCTTCGAACAGAAGATTTTGGTCAGTAGGAGGCTGACTTGGTTCTCCGTCAAACCCCCAGCACTTCCCTCCTACCGACTCGACCGCACCACTCCCACCAGCGTGTAGCCTGAACCACTCCCAATGGCGACCACGGCCGACCCTTCAGGCAAACCGCGAGCGCTGGTGCTCCAATTCACTCCACCATCGCCGCTAAGCATGACCGTTTCGGGCGAAGTTCCGACCAGGACGTTGGCGCCGGCTGACCCAAGAACCCAGGTCGGCGATGCGTCCGTCAGTCCGTTCGCCAGTCGCCAGGTCATTCCTCCGTCAGACGAGTGGTAAACGCCACCGGGGTTGTGCCCGGCCAATAGGGAGTGTCCGTGCACCCAAAAACGAAGTGGCCTCACTTCACCTACTCGCTTCCACCGGTCCTCATTGGCTGCCAGTCGGTAAAGTCCCTTGGAATAAAGCGCCGCGAAGAGGTCTTTGCCGTGGACGGCAAGATCGAATACTTGCGCGCCCTCTGGAAGGTCTTGATTGACGGGAACCCACCCTTCAACCCCAGGGCCGTGACGCAATATACCTTGAGAATCGGTACCCGCGTAAACAACTGAGCCAAGACTCACCAAAGATCGCACATTGAGGTTTGTCTGTTCTCCTGAGGTCCGGTGCCAAGTGCGACCGTCATCGTCGATTACGAGCACTCCAGCTCGCTTCGTCCCAGCGTAAAGGCGCCCACCAGCCACGGTAAAACATTGAACCGATGCCGCCGGATCAATCACGCGTCGAGACCAACTCGATCCGCCATCGGTGGAGGCAAAGACCCCGTCGTCCGTCCCCGCGAACGCGATTGTTCCAAGGGCTATCAAGGCGTGAATCCTGCCAGACTCTGGAATTCCCACGCCGACTTTGGTCCACGAAATGCCTTCATCCTCTGAGCGAAAGAGGTGGAACGACTCCGCGGCGCCGACTCTCCCTGCGAGGCCGCAGAAGAGCGCAACACTCAACAACCACGGGAATTTCATGGTCGGCACCACGACGATCTCCGACGGGAGGTCAAACCTGACCTCAGCGATCGCGGTCGGCGTTCGCCCCCGTTCGTTAGAGCTTCAACTTCCACTCCGGGCTGCGCCGTCTTAGTCACCAAGACAATCTCCCGGCGCCCAAACTGACCCCGCTATTTTCCGGGGCGTTTCGCCGGAGTAACCCAGTTCTTATGCCAGTCGAGAGACCAAAGCCTTTCCAACTTCACCTGTTCGGAGTGACCGTCCACAAACGCCACGTTGATGGCCCCAGGCAGGTCGCCCTTCGGGTTAAACCGTTGGGTCTTTCCCCAAGTATTCTTGCTGCCGTGTCGGGGAATCGTCACCCGGACCATCGCGCCGGCGAAGTCGTCACCCGTATAGAGATTCTGTGCCGGCGGATCCGTGGGTTGAGGCCAAGTATCGATCCAAATGCCATCGGGAATCACGGGAGTGTTGGAAGGCAGCGGGCAGTCGGCCTCGTTCCTATACTTTTTAGGCTTATACGCCGGCGTACTGAAGTAGGGGTCATCATCGCCATAAAACCACCCATTGAAGACGTAGCTGCCTTCATAGTCGTAACCCTTGGACCCAGTCCACAACCACGTCTGGTCCAAGGAACCGCTGCTACCATGTCGGCGCTTGCTTTTCTTCGCGGCCGGGGGTGCCGATGGGCAGATGCGCGCCTTGTTGATTCCACCGTAATTGGTCGCCAGAACCGTCACCCACAGCGCATTGTCCATGGTAGGTGTCGGATTCCCGTTGTAGGGAACCGGTTTACCGAAGTCCTGCAAGTACATGAAGGTGGCTAGCCCCAAAGTCTTCGTGTTAACCAGGCACGCGACTTGGTGCGACTTCGATTTCGCCTTTGCCAGTGCGGGCAGAAGCATCCCTGCCAAAATAGCAATAATGGCGATGACAACGAGGAGTTCGATGAGGGTGAACCCCGAACGCCGTCGCCCCAGAGATAAGAATGTCTTCATGTGAATCTTCCTTAGGTTGCTGCCCACGGTATGTGGCCTTGGGTCAGTTTCGCATATGCGGTCCGAAAAATCCACTGCCAGGAAATTGTTTTCAACGCTCCGTAACAGGGGAATGGGGCTCTGATTATCAGGGTCGAACTCTTCCTGATGCTTGACCGTCCATCGTTGCGGTCAAGGCCGTTTTTGGCCGAATGGCGAGGTTGCGAGGTCGGTTCGCTCCCGGACCAAGCGTCGGTGTATTTGCCGCGGCCGGTAACCCAACGGTCCGCCCAGTTTCCGGTCGCCACCGGCAGGGCGACCAAGAATGAGCCGCTCACGGCCGGCCCGGCACCTTGGGACCGATAAGGCGCCAAGCCGCACTGATGCGGTCAAGGTCCTTGAGTTGGTCGGGATGTTCCTCAGCGAATTGCCGAAGGATTTGCTGCGCGTCCGTCTCCCGACCGCTCCGGACCAGCAAGTCCGCCAATCCACCAACCGACTGGGGGTTTTCAGGCCACAACTGCATTCCGAGCCGATACGCCTGTTCGGCTTCCGCGACGAAGTTGTGGGCGGCCAGCAGATTGGCCGCCGCTGCCGTGTCGTGCGAATAGGACTTAAGGGCGGCAGTGGAATCGGCGGAGTCGGAATCGCTTAGAATCTGGTCCGCGGCATTTTGCCAATGTTCGAGATATTCCGCTGCTCGCTCCGGGGTAAAGGTGTTTTCTTGACTGCGCGCGCCGAGTTCCATGAGCGGCCCCAATGGAAGCGCATCCGCATACGTTCCCTCAAAGGGAATCGATTCCTGAAGCGCAAACGAACGGTCGGGATTTTTCTCCCGCAACTGACTGAGCAGCTTTTCGTTGATGCTCATCACCGCCACCTGGCCGGAAACTTGAACGCGCCCATCGACGATCTGAACGTCTTCCCCGAAACGAATCTGCTTGGGCTCGTTCGGGAATTGCTGATCGTGTTCCAGTCGTCGCTGCGCATCGGCCACGTAATCCGCAAACGCTTTTTGCGAATCCCCGGAATTCAGCGCCTTGAACTGGTCCCCGTAGAGTTCGTTCACAAACTCGAGATATCGCATATCGGCCAGGGCATTCTGCGTGAGGACGACATGTCGCTCGCCGTCGCTCGTTTCGTTCAGCAGGGTAGGAATCCACCGTCCATTGTCCGTGCCGCCGACATAGAC
>DLVS01000747.1 GCA_003445095.1 Verrucomicrobiales bacterium | reverse complement strand
AATCGCAAGGCTTCATGACGCCGAACCTCGAATCCGATGCCATCCCGATGTTGATCAAGCAGGCCCGCGCCGCCGGCTGTGATGCGGTGATCGACATTCAACAGCGGAAGCCTTCGAATTGGACGTTAGAGACGCGAACCATTCAGGTGACTGCTGTGGGCGTGGCCTACCAGTAGGAAATCCGGCGCCGGCCTTTGCCGACCACAGGAGCATCGGGATAGGATAACCATGTTGCCTAGGACGAGAGACAGGGCCATTTCCTTGAGCTACCATTTCTATCCTGCCAATCCTTCCCAAAGTCTTCCTTCCATCCCCGGGGCCGTTCTCGTCCATCTGTGGATTGGGTGCCCTCCAACTCATCCGCCCAAGTTACCATGAGCCTGCTTCCCGAAATCCATGCCCATCGTTCGGAAGATTTCGTCTCGGATCCCGAGATACTCCGGTGAATCCAAATCTCGAGGCCGCGGAAGCGGGACCGGAATAATTGCTTGGATCGTGGCCGGCCGGTTGCTCATCACGACGACTCGGTCGGCCAGTTGCACGGATTCTTCTACGTCGTGCGTGACAAAGAGCACGGTCTTTTTCTCTCGTTGCCAGATCCGCACGAGTTCGGCGCGCATTCGCAGACGCGTCAGAAAATCGAGCGCCCCAAATGGTTCATCCATGTACAGGACATCCGGGTTGGCGGCGAGGGCGCGGGCGATCTCCACCCGTTGCTTCATTCCGCCCGATAGCTCGTGGGGAAAGGCTTTCTCGAATCCACCCAACCCGGTGAGCGCGACGTATTGCGCGACGGTCCGACGACGTTCTTCGAGCGGAGCGCGGAGCAGACCAAACCCAATGTTGTCTTCAACCGATAGCCAAGGGAACACGCCACTCTCTTGAAAGATGAAGATCCGCCGCCGATCAGGCCCGGTCACCACCGCACCATCGATGCTAATGTCGCCACTCGTCGGTTTTAGGAAGCCGCCCACGATATTCAAGAGCGTGGACTTCCCGCAGCCAGAGGGCCCAACCAAACAAACGAACTCGCCTTCTTGGACATCCAGGCTGACTCCTTCCAAGACGCGAACGGACGAGCCATTCCCCGGCGTGGCATAGGTCTGCCACAAATCTCGGATTACGATTTTGGAAGTGGGCGCCATAAGCCTAGGTCCCGAAGTTCAACCACAGATAGACGCAGGTGAACACAGATGATGAGAGACGAGCAGCGGTGAACGAACCCCGTTCATCAGGAGCGATCTGTGTCCCTTGGCATTCATCGGTGGTTGTTTTGCTTTCTTCTCCCTCGGCGGAACGTTCTCGTTGGTGCCGTTGCGCGGGCGAGGCCGCCCGCGCTCCTGTGGTTGAGGGGTCGCGTTCGTGCTAACGATTGAATCCCCAGCGCAATTCCTCCAGGCCTTGAAGTCGGCGGACGCCGAGATCCAGAATCAGTCCGATAAAACCAATCAGCAGCATGCCCGCCACCACGAGATCATATCGTTTGCCGGCATTTCGAGCGTCAATGATGAGGTATCCGAGACCTGAGTTGACGGCGATCATTTCGGCCGCGACGACCACTAACCAAGCAACGCCCAAGGCCAAACGCACTCCAGTAATGATCTGCGGCAGCGCCGCCGGGAAAACGACTTTTTTGAAAAGCTCCAGTCCGGTGACGCCAAAGTTGCGGGCGGCGCGCAGGTGGACGGTTTGGATATTCTGCACGGCGGCGGTGGTCGCGGTGGTGATCGGGAACACGCTGGCCAGGAAGATCAGGAAGATGGGCGCCAAGTCACTGACTCCGAACCACAGGATCGCCAGAGGAATCCACGCGATGGGGGAAATAGGCCGCAACAACTGGATGACCGGATTGAACGCTTGATAAGCCAGGCCAAACCAACCGAGCAACAAGCCCGCTGGAACACCAACCGCCAGCGCCAAGAGGAATCCAGAAGAGACTCGGAACAGCGACGCGACCACGTACTTGAGCAAGAGGCCGCGCTGGGCCAGTTCCACGATTCCCGCTAACACCTGAGACGGCGTCGGAAAAATGTCTGTCCCGGACCAGCGGACGGCAAGATACCAAAGGGCGATGGCCGTGACAGCCACGAGCAGTGGGAGACCGACGTCCCCGAACCGAGGCTTCACTGGGGGCCTCCCCAGGGATACGACGTGGCTCCGTGGGTCTTCTCCGAGAAAGTGATATCGGCATAATCTTCAAAGGCGATCGGTCCTGGAAGCAGACCGGCTTCCTGCGCCAGCCTTTCGATCTGTTCGAACTCGGGCTTCGCGAGGGCCAAATTGCCGTAGGTCACTCGATCCGGAGGCTTGCTTAGCACAAAGCGTAACAGACGCGGATTCTGATTGTAGTAGGAGGTGGCGACTGCGTCCGCCGCCGACATCCGATGATCCATGCCGGATTCCAGCCACTTTCCGCTCCGGGCAATGCCATCCACCAGCCTTTGCACCCACTCCGGATGCTCGCGGATCATTGACTCGCGAACTACCAACACGCACGAGATGAAGTTCGGCCAAAGATCTCTGGCCTGGTAGAGCACTCGGCCATAGCCATCCAACTCCGTTTGGGCCATGAACGGCTCGCCGGACGTAATCGCGTCCACCGCCTTGGCGAACAGGGCGGCAGGCATATCGGGCGGCGCGAGTTCCACGATCTCGACGTCCTTGATGGTCATGCCCTGGTCACGCAAGCCCTTGTAAAAGATCAGATGCTGATTGGAGAAGCGGTTCGGCACCGCGATGCGTTTTCCTTTGAGATCGCGCAAGCTCCGGATGCTCGAGTCTTTATGCACCATGATGGCGGTGCCGTCGCGATGACCCAGGTACACAACTTTTATCGGCACGCCTTTCTGTCGCAGCGTCATCGCCATCGGTGCCAGGAGAAACGCGGCCGGTAAGTGGCCGGCGATCAAAGCTTCCTTGATTTCCGGCCAGCTTTGAAAACGGATGGGATCGTAGAATCCATATCCGACCGTATGTTGATTGATCCAGTCGGTCACGGGACAGGTGAGGTGACAGGTTACGGGAAGGAACCCGACCGGAAACCGAGCTTCTGGTGCATTGCCCTTAGAAGATTCTCCTAGCCCACCCTTGGACCACCCGAGGTTGAGCCACAGGTGGAGCGCCGACACGATGGCGTACCCGGCGAGCACCCACGCTGCCGTCGTCTTGAGCCTTTTAAACGTAGGAGTGTCCCCCCAGCGCCGGATCTGGCAGCCCCGTTCTCCGTGCGACGCCCAGTGGCTTAGTCGGCCGACGGATCATGGGCGTCTGGGTTCGCGACCGAAACCTGGCTGCGAGAAGCCTCCATTCGCTCCAAGTGTTGGGAATGTCTCGCCGCGGAATAGGTCGCGACCGAAAACGGAACCAAAAACGTAACGAGGATTTGTCCAAGCTCCGCCGGTGCTACACGGAGCGCCATAATCGCGTCTAGATGATTGATGAAAGCCAAGGTGACCCCGACGACCAGCGCCGTCCTAATTGAGCTCTTAAGAATCTTCTTGTTCTTACAATGATAGAACAGCGAACGATGGGGATGCCCCGAGTGAACCTTCGCCTCAGGTACATGCCTCGACGGCAAACGATTACTGGCGCAGGCGACCATCCCCGGCTGGGCCACAGACTTCAATCCGCCTCCCATCCGCCCGGAAGGCAGGCCGCGGCCCCAGACAACGCAGTCCGGGGGCGCGCTGCAACCGGAAATCCGGTGATGACCAACCGGTTCCCCATATTACTTCGCGAGAATCCGCTCCTGATTGCTCAGGATGGTCTCTTGGTTAGTCAGGATCGAGTCGAGCTTCGCTTGATTGGACTCAATCGCACCTTGGTTGGATACAATCGTTTCCTGATTCCCGAGAATGCGATCGAGCTTCGCCTGGTTTGACTCGATGTTGGATTGATTGGCGAGGATGCGATCCAGCTTGGTTTGGTTCGATTCAATGTTGGCCTGATTAGCTAAGATGGACTCTTGATTGGCTAGGAGACGGTCCAACTTCGTCTGGTTTGAGACGATCTTGGTCTGATTGGTCAGAATGCGGTCGAGCTTGGCTTGGTTGGATTGAATTTTCGCCTGGTTGGCCAAGACCTTATCGAGCTTGCGTTGGTTGGACTTGATCTCTTTTTGGTTGGCCAAGATCTGCTTTTGGTTGCCGATAATCTTTGCCTGGTTGGCGAGAACTTTATCGTTTGGCATGGTGGCTTTTCCTATTCTCGGTGGGTGGTTATGGAGTCGTGTGTGGGGGTTCTGAATACAATGGGAGCCGCGGCCAACTCAATCTGTATTCCCGTCCACCGTCTCTTTTTAGTGGCCAACCGGCTGTCCCGAGGGGCAAGGCCGCCGTTGGTTCAAACAGCGCCAACATCTCCGAAGGAGTCGGAGGCGTCCGCTGCGAGGGGTACCGTAAGCCAACATTGGCTTCGGCCCCAGACATCGCGATGGACCGCGCCTGTGTCGAAGGCCAGCCGCAGCGGCCAAGCTGGGAGTGGCGCGTCGAATGAATCACCCACGCCATGGCCCGTAGAGCGCTGCGGCTACCGAATCATTCTGCTCGTATTCTGCCTGCCGGTAACCGAGCGTCTTCACAATTCGTTGAGGCCCTGCTCTCAGCCTTCTCCAACGCTTTAAGTTCACCTAAACCGATTATGAAACAGTCACTTCGCCACTCCATCACCACCACGCTGATTGCGCTCGCGCTGACTTCGACCGCAGTCGTCCACGCCGCGGATGATTTGAAAACACTTCAAGCCAGCTCCGACGCGGCCATCAAGAACTTCACGGATACCGATGCAGGACTGAAGGCTTTCTTCAAAAACTCGGCCGCCTACGTGATCCTTCCCTCCGTTGGGGAAGGCGGTTTCATCATCGGCGGTGAACACGGAAAAGGGCTGGTGTACGAAAAGGGCGCGCTCATCGGGAAGTCATCGCTGACAGTCGTTAGCATCGGTGCTCAAGTCGGTGGCGGTTCGTTCTCGGAAGTCGTGTTCTTCGAGACGCCTGAGGCTTTCAAAGAGTTCAAGACGGGGAAATACACCATGAACGCTCAAGCCAAGGCGACCGTGGCCGCTTCCGGTGTGGCCGCCAACGCCAAGTACACTCAGGGCGTCTTGGTGTTCACCTTGCCCAAAAGCGGAGTCATGGCCTCCGCTGCCATCGGCGGACAGAAATTCACCTTCGAGGCGATCAAGTAACCGCGACTACTTTCACACGCCGAACACTAGCGGGACTGTTGGATCATTACTGAATGAGCACCAATCGTTCGCTCAAAGCTTCACCGGCGCCGCCGGCCAAGTCGCGAAAGCTCTGGGTGCTTGTTCTTGTCTTGGCGGCCGGGGTTTCCGCCGCTTGGTGGGCCGTGTTGAACCACTCGAGGTCGGTGCCACTCGCGAGTGCGCCGACCGCCCCGACCTCCCCATCCACCGGGGTCGGCTCAGCATTCCGTCCGACGGTCGAAAATCCCGCGAAGCCGCCGGGTCCTGGGCCGGACGGAATGGTGTGGATTCCCGGAGGCGAATTCACGATGGGCAGCGATTCGGCGAATGATTCGATGTGCGGAACGCCAGGACTGACCCGAGACGCCCTGCCGATTCACCGGGTTTGGGTGGACGGCTTCTGGATGGACAAGACCGAGGTAACGAACGCGCAGTGGGAAAAATTTGCGAACGCCACGGGCTACAAGACCATCGCGGAGATTGCTCCGACGAAAGAAGAGTTTCCCACCGCGCCGCTGGAGAATCTTGTTGCGGGCTCGACCGTTTTCACGCCCACCGCCGGTCCAGTTCCGTTGGACAACATGTTTCGATGGTGGCGCTATCAGCAGGGGGCCAACTGGCGGCATCCCGACGGGCCGGACAGTGACCTAAAGGGTCGGGAGAACTATCCGGTCGTCCACATCGCGTATCCCGACGCGGTGGCCTACGCGAAATGGGCCGGCAAGCGGCTCCCAACGGAAGCGGAATGGGAGTTTGCAGCGCGCGGGGGAAAAGCCGGCGAACTCTACGCGTGGGGTATGGAGCTCAAGCCTGCGGGCAAATGGATGGCCAACATTTACGAAGGCCAGTTTCCAGTGCGGGATACGGGATTGGACGGTTTCCCGGGCATCGCGCCGGTCGCTCAGTTCCCGCCCAATGGCTACGGTCTCTACGACGTTGCCGGTAACGTGTGGGAGTGGTGCAGCGACTGGTACCGACCCGATACCTATGCCCAACGGACGATGGCGGGTGGAGGTGTGATCCGAAACCCGGTGGGACCCGATACATCTTTTGATCCGGCCGAACCAACAGAGAAGAAGCGCGTCCACCGGGGCGGCTCGTTTCTCTGCACGGATCAATACTGCACACGGTACATGTTAGGAACTCGGGGCAAGGGCGAAAGCACTACTGGCAGCAATCACGTAGGCTTTCGTTGTGTGAAGCCCGCCTCAGGGAACAACTAAGTCCCACTGCGGCATGCCGGATCGCGAAGGCCGAAGACGAACCGCGTCGGCCGTTCATCCTCCTAGAGCAATGGTCAGTCCTACCAGCACTCCACCGAGGACCACCATTGAGGTTCCCATTAGCCAAGGACGGTAACCAGCGCAGCGGCCAAACGCGTAGCCGGTCAGAAACAACATCGCCATGGCGATCCCGTTCGAGACTCGGAGGGCTAATCGAGTTTCTTGCATGACGACAAACGGCAATACCACCGGAAGCGTTGAGACAAACACCAGGAGGAAAACAACCAGTGCTCCACGCCAATCCTGGCTACGCAATCGCGGGTGCGCCGCCGGTTCAGGCAACTGGTTCAAATGAAGGTAAATCTTCTCGAAATCAGCCGGCTCAAGCGCCGATGCAACCGCCGGAGGTAAGGCTCCGCTGATCACACGATGGGCCGCCCCGGCGTCACGCGCCTGGCGCACTGATCGGAGAACCCGGATCCGTTGCGCCTGCTCACTTAGGCAGGCCATGAGGTACATGATGCCATCAATCAGCCCCCACGCCAGGTTGCATCCCAACGCCCCGATCAGCATGGCGCGGATCTCTGATCGGCCAACCTCAGCAACACTCAGGGAACCGGTGAACGTGAGGACCATGATGAGCCCGAAGAGGACTTCGGAGATACGTTCAATGGGCTCAAGAACCCGTTTGGAAGACGCTGTCAAATCTCCAGCCATGACACGCTGGTCCAACTTAGCCGAGCAGCGAACCCACCGGCAGGCTCGCGATGGGGCAGCGAGCTCTCCGCAGCACCCGCTCCGACGTTGTTCCGCGCAAGCCGTCGAGGAATCCGTCTGGGCCGTCGGTCGTCATCACGATCAGATCCGCGCCTAACGCGCTGGCGGATTCCAGAATCACTTCGGTCGGATCTCCCTCCTTCGCGATCGAGTTCCACGTCCAATCGGTCTCCGGGATCTTCACGACTGGTGTCTCACTGGCCGGCCCGACATGAAGGAGCGTCACACTGCCGGGTACCAACTGCAGGTTTCGAATTAGCCGGGCGGCGGCTTCTATGGCGGGTTGAGGCCGCGGTTTGTGGGTGATCGGAATCAGAATGTTCTTCAGCGACACCGCACCGTTCAGCCGAGAAACAAATCCCTCCACTCCATGCGGGACGAAAAGGGTCAGGCAGTGAGCCCCTTGCGCAATCGGCCCGCCCACGGACTTATGAAGCCAACCCATGCGGCCTTCGTGTTGATGAACCGCGAGCACCACCAGATCGGCGGGATGCTTTTCCAGAAAGCCGAGGCAGGCCTCCACCGGGTGGCGGCTCGCCGCCATCACTTTTCGAACGTCCAGTCCCATCGCTGCCACCGCGCCCTTCGAGCTGCCTTTCGGAAGGAGGCCCCACCGCTCCAGGGTATCGCGCACCCCCGGAAAATCTTCCCACTCGGCATGGGAGTCGGTCGCCACATGCAGGACGTTGAGCGTCGCCTTGCTGACCAAGGCCAGTTTCAGGGCATGCACAAAGGCAACCTCACTCGCCGCCGAGAAGTCCGAGGGATGAAAGATGGATTCAATTTTGATGGCCTCGAGGGGATTCGTATCACTCATATTCGTATCTATAGGACAATAGACTCGCAACCTGTGCGCGTGCCGCCCTTCGGATTCGCTCCGCTGAGACAGTCGCGCACACGCTGAGCAGGGCGTTAATCTACCGACAGGCTCCAGCCTGGACCAGGATCATAGGTCGTCATGGTTCGCGCGATCCGGGTGGTTTTCTTCCCCAAGTCCTGCTGATAAACCTTGCCCTGCTGGTTCACGATGAAGGTCATTACCCCGGAGGTTCCGTATTCCGCCGGCCACGCCACCAAGGCGAATCCGCCGATCATGTGTCCGTTAATGACATAATCGTACTTGCCACCGGGCGCGTGACGACCCTGGCGCATGAGAATCTTGAAGTAATAACCGTGGAATGGAGCACGATCCGCGTTCCCAGCGTCCGTGGTCAACTGGTATCCTTCAGTTTGCGCGTTCGCCACGAACGGGCCGAGTGGGCTGAGTTCCCCGTCCAGGTCCGGCGGCCAGTAGAGGCCATCCTTGTTCCCGGGCGAACTTGCCAGCCGCTGTGCATACTCCAGCACTTCGTCGCCGTTGCGGTCGCGGGAGGCGTATTCCCGTTGCGCGTCCACGTAAGCGCGCATGACTGCGATGACCGACAGCTCGTTCCGGCCGATGCGCCGATTCAACAATTCTTCCTCACCGGCTTCGGTATCGAAGAACCACCGGCCGTCTTTCGCCACAATGGGAACGGGAAAAGGCCATGGATTGTCACCAACTTCGAGGACACATTTGGAATCCGACTCATGCACGATCCGCTTCGACTGGTCTAGGGCCGTAGTGAACGCGTTGAGTTCGTTGGCCGCCTGAACGCGATCCGGATTCTCCAGATCCTCCGCCGCCGGACCCAAAATTACTCGAAGCGCGTTGGTGTCCTGCGCGCGGACCGCCGCGCCCAGCGCTGAGACCGCGTCATCCGGCGTCGCGAAAGTTTGGCCAATGGCCGCCGCACTAACGGAGATAGGCGCGCTGAACGCCAGGACCAAGCTGAGGCTGGAGCGCCTCAAGGAATCAAGGATCCGCCTCAAAGCGTTGATCGGGACTTGTCCCTGGATCGTCTTCGCGGATGGCAAACCAAAGACAGGGAGAGGCGGTTTGAAGTTCATCGGCGACCTCCTCGGCCACCGCCACCCCCACGCCCTCCCCCGAAGCTGCCGCCGCTGCGGCTGGAAGCGCCGCGATTGCTGAAATCGCGCGCACTCGCACCACTGTTCACTCCGCTGAACGCGCTCCCCGACGACGAAGGCCGGCTGACAGAAGGGTTAGACCTGGATGGTGAAATGCTCGGCGATGAACCTGGGCGACTGACACTGGGTGAAGCGGCTGGCCGGGCGCTGGCGTTGCCGGAAGAGGGGCGCGCGCCCACGGCTCCCGTGGAAGGACGCGCTCCAACGCGGCCGCCCGAAGCTCCGGCACCCCCGGAGCCCCAGCCTCGGGCCTCCATGCTGCGGGCCGAGGTCGAGGCGCTCGGAGGGCCGCTCTTGCTCAGCCGGTTTTGGTCTGGCTTCCACTTCGGCTGTCCGCCAGGTCCTCGGCCAGAGTTGATATTGGAGTTTCGATTAAAGTTGTTGTTGACGTTGATATTTACATTTCCGTGATAACAACCGCCGTGGAACCAGTCGCAGTTGTTGGCGATGATGGCTCCCATGGCCACGCCCGCCGCAAAACCGATCAGGGGCGCATACGGGTCATAAACGTAAGCGGGCGGAGGATAATAAACGGTGTAGGGATTGTAGGTCGGAACATAAACCACGGACGAACTGGCCGGCTGAATCTGAACCACCGTGTTGGTCACCACCACGACCTGCTGCTCGACCGTCTTCTCGGCCACCATATTAGTGACGACAATGATCTGCTGCGGGGTGGTCTGAAGCGTGCCTGCCTTTTGGGCTTTGCCGCGCATAGTCTGGATGGCGTCCATGACGTCTTTGTCCTGAGCCAGAAATGCCTCGCCGAGTTCGATTGTCCAGGAAAGTTCGTCGTTTAGCTTCCTAATCGCCTCGGGTACGCGGGCCACGGCTTTAACACTGTCGTCCCACGGTTGTTCGTCCAGCGTGGCGAGATTGTTCGTATCGGCCACGAAACGCGCCGCCTGAACAATCTCGAGGGGATAAACTGAGGCCGGCAGCAGGGTCGCGAGCAGGGGGTCCGGATAAAGGGCGATGGGCGCAACGAGCTTCTCCAACTCTGCCGCGCTCCGCTTGGCCGGGGCCGATGGTGGTGGAGCCGGCTGGGCGGCGGAGGCCGCGGGTGGCGGTGCGCTAGTTTGGACGGGCGGCTGTTCGAAAGCTTGCGCCATTGCCCAACCGGCGGTCGCAATCGCCAGCACCCAAGCCCGCCAACCTGCCGAGTCGCGAATGATCAGCGTGCCCATGTTAGCCTCCGGATTGGGGTGATGAGCATTGGCTGGATCGCGGATTTTTAGGCTGCTCCGTTTTGGCTGAACCTAGCGTCGTCCCGAGACACGGGGAGCAGAAGGGATACTGGGCATGGGGCGCGGAGTCGGACGCGCGATCGGTTGAGTAGGCCGGTTTGGCCGATCAGGTCTGTCCGACGGCGGTGTGACGATGATGTCGGGATCGTCATAATACCCTCCGTAATACCACGGATCGTGAAACCCAACCCCATAATAGACGCTGGTGACCCCGGGAGATCCCAAAGGATCATCATCGCTGCTACAGCCGGCGCCACCCCAAATCGCCACGGCCAACGCAACACGTTGACTCGCTCGTTTAATCGAGAAGCTCATACTAGCGACTTCCTTTCATAAGGTCCTCGGTCCATTCGAGGAGACCAACGGCTGCACCCGTCGGGTCGGCCACGACAGCCACATGACCATCGAGAAGCTTCGCGGTTGGTTCGATCAGAACTCTGCCCCCGAGCTGCTTTGCGCGCGCGACTGAATCGCTCACGCTTTTAACCCGCACGAACGGCAGCCAGGTCGGCTTCACCTTCGTGTCGCTGGGGGGAATCGTCCGGACGGTCGCCCGCGCGTAGCCTCTGCTCGTGAGCACGTAGTCACTGAGCCGGTTAGTCAGGTCGTTCGCGACGATCGTGTAACCGGCCAATTCACGGTAGAACTTCGAAGCCTTATCGGCGTTGCGGCTGAGCAACTGAATCCAAATCCAGTCGCCCGGCTCAGCGAGGAGATCCGGCGGGTCACCGGACATCGACTTAACCACGCCGAACAGTGCCCCTTCCGGATCGGCAAAGACCGCTTGCTCGCCGCGTTTCGGAAGCTTCTTCGGTGCCGCCAGGACCCGCCCACCAGCCCGTTCGACGGTGCGTTGCGCGTCGTCGACGTTGGCAACCGAGATATAACCAAACCAACGCGGCTCCGCACTGCGGTCGGCCGGCCGAGGACGTTGAAACATCCCGCAAATGGGTCGGTCCTCGTTAACCGCTACCGTGTAGTCACCCAGGTCCAGAAACTTCCAACCGAAGAGATCCGCGTAGAACTTTCGAGCCGCCGGGACGTCATCGGTAACCAAGTCGGCCCAGACGAACTTGCCCGGCAGACGTGGATCTTTCGAATCGGGTGTCAAGGGAGGCAGGTACCCCGACTCCGCGGCTTCGAGGTGCGGCCCGGACGCGAGTATAAGGCTCGCCAGCATCACCACGGCAAATGGCCGAGTTCGATGCCGCACCAGTCCATTCAATGCTGAAAGACTCATCGGTATTTTATTGGAGAGTTTGCAGAACACGCCGCATCGACCGGGATCAGGGGCGGAACATCACCGAGGCCTACTCGGTGATGTTCCCTGAGCGCGCCGCTATTTAGCCTCGGTCGAAAGTGCCTTTTCCATTTTGCTAGCCTCTTTGATGGCAGTCTTGACGGCTTGGTCCACAAACTTGCTGTCCCAATTAGCGGTGCTGACCGTCCCGCGGATGGCTTTGACACCGGACGCTGTGACATCCGAGGACAATGCTTTCTGAATATCGGCCAGGTCAGAGAGGAACGGCTTGAATTTATCACTGGCCTTCACCAGCGACGCCTGAACTTTGCCGTAGCTCGCCTTCGCCTCGTCGAGGCGTCTCTGGGCCTTTTTTCTCAAAGATTCATTGTTGATGCCATCAACCGTCTTTTGCCAATCGGTGAAATACTGCTGCCCATCTCCGTCCATCCACTTGACCCGTGCGGTAGTGACCACCGCGGCAGCCTCCGTCTTGGCAACCTCCGCGGTGAACGCTTCAAAGGCCGGACGAAGGTCGCCCTTCGTCTGTCCCGAGAGCGCGTTCAGCGCCATCAGAGTGGACTTCAATTGGTCCGACGTCTTGATCGTTTCGAGTTGAACGTCGTGAATGCTTTTGGCCAATTGTTCCTGGCTGGCTTGGGTTGCTGACGCAAGGAGCGCCGCTAAACCGATCGTTACCATCATTCGAATTTTCATAATCTTAGTCATTTCTCGTTCTAGGTTTTCTCCGTCCTTTGCTTGGGGTCTCTCACTAAATCTTAACGAAAATCACGTCCCGAGAATCGTAGACGCTGGCAGGCGATGTGTCTCGAGGTTAGTATTTTTCTGGAACAAATCGTCTCCCCTTAAGCGAGGCCTGGTCGTCATAGGCTCCCTTCTTGGATCGCTCCGGAAGTTTGATCTTTTCCCGGGGGACCTTTTTGTAAGGGATGAGCTCCAGCAGGTGCGCGAGGCAGTTGAGTCGGGCGCGCTTCTTGTCGTCGGACCGTAGAATGTACCACGGCGCCCATTTCGTATCCGTCGCCTTCAGCATCAGGTCACGCGCGCGGGAGTATTCGTACCACTTGGTGCGGGAGGGCAAATCCATCGGACTGAGCTTCCATTGACGAAGTGGATCGGTGATCCGCGCCTCGAATCGCTGCCGCTGGTTCTCATCGCTGACTTCCAGCCAGAACTTGATGAGGATAATGCCG
Source organism: Verrucomicrobiales bacterium (assembly GCA_003445095.1). Classification (GTDB taxonomy): domain Bacteria; phylum Verrucomicrobiota; class Verrucomicrobiia; order Limisphaerales; family UBA9464; genus UBA9464. The sequence continues at coordinate 7,255 of DLVS01000747.1, read as the reverse complement.
GCATCGACGATGTATTTTTCGATTTCCGGGCAGCGTTCAAGAAAGAGGCGGTGTTGCTCCTTGTTGCAAAACCCCATCACGTACTCGACGCCGGCACGGTTGTACCAACTGCGGTCGAAGATCACCACTTCGCCGGCGGCGGGGAAATGCGCCATGTACCGCTGAAGGTACATCTGCGTCTTTTCACGATCCGACGGCGCCGGTAGGGCCACCGTCCGGAACACCCGCGGGCTGACGCGCTCGGTCAGTGCGCGGATGGTACCTCCTTTACCAGCGCCATCACGTCCCTCGAATATGATAATCGCCCGCAGCCCCTTGTGCTTAACCCAATCCTGCAACTGGCAGAGCTCGGCCTGGAGCTTGCGCAGCTCCTTTTCATATCTCTTGGCCTTGAGCTTCTTGGCGTCCTGAATTTGAGAGTCTTTACTCATAATTTAATGAATCCGGGGTAGAAGTTTCAGCGATGGACGACGTGGGCTCCGGGGTCGTAACGACCGGAGCGACGGCAGCAACCGCATTGGTCGCCGGGAGGACGGGCTTTTTCTTTTCGACTTTTGCGGACACGCCGGACTTGGGAGGCGGGGCCGAGCGCAACCGAGGGGCGATAGTTTTCGCCTGTTTCGACGGGCGCACTCGGGGTTTTGCGACCGGGCTAGACTTCGCCGTTCTCCTGGCCGGTACTCGCCCGACGACCGGGACGGGCTTCGGCTTAACGTTCGCCAAAGCCTGTCGCAGATCCGCTAACTCGGCTTTTGCCGCTTTGAATTGCTTTCGAGCGAGCCGGGCGATTCGCCTCGCTTCCTTCCGACGGCGCTTCGCCTCCCGGGCTTTGTCGCGGAGCAACTTCATCTTTGATTCGGCGGTCGCCACCAGGAGGCGGAGCTTCTGCGCCTCCGCATCCCGTTTCTTCGGATCGATTTTGGTAGGCATAAATGGATGTTAAGTGAGGGCCTAGGTTTTAGCTTGCCGCCGGCGGCTGCTCTTTCGCCGCTTGGAGCGCCGTCGCCATCTCGTCCGCGTCCGCCGTCGCGGCTACGGCGTTGGCCGGTGCGCCAGGCCGGATAATTTGCACTTTGGGTGTCAGGCTACCCATCATCTCCATAATTTCCGCCGCGGTGCCAAAGACAAATTCTGTGCGGCGTTCTTGGACAGGCAACCGGTAAAAATGCGAAAGGGAAAGCCACTTTCCCGACCGGCCCAGCACGAATTCATCCGGAGTCACTTTGGGGTCTTCCGGGTCGTAGCCCTCCTGGAGGATGACATAGGGGCCGCCATGATCGCGGGGAGTGATTTCGCTCGCCTGCTTCCAGGAGGCCAGACTCGCGAGCCGGACATCTTGGAAGTTGTTAGTGATGTTACGTAGATTGAGTTTACTCATAAAGGTGCGGTGGCGGGCTAGGGCTGATTGGTTGTGGTGCTCGTGGACGCCTGGTTAGCGACGGCCATTTCCCAGCCGCCACCCAGGGCTCGGTAGAGTTGTACCACGCTCAGCAGCTCGTTGCCCAGCGCCTGTGCAAGTTGCAGTTCCGCCGTAAAAAGCTCTTGTTCGCTGTACAGCACCTCGAGGTAGCTCGTGACGCCACCGTCGTAACGGATGTTGGCCAGGTCCGCCGCCTCACGCCGCGCGCGGGTGCTTTCTTCCTGACGCGCAGTAAACTCCCGCGTCCGTTGGTATTGGATCAATGCATCCGACACGTCGCGGAAAGCACTCTGAACCGTCTGTTGGTACTGGGCAGCGGCTTCTTCGAACCGGGCCTTGGCAAATCGATACTGCCCCGTCAGCCGGCCACCAGTGAACACGGGCACGGTAAGCGTCGGACCAAACTGCCAGATACGCGCCGGGCTCGTGAACAAGTCACTCAGTGACACGCTCTGGTAGCCAAAGGCGCCCGTCAAAGTGAGCTGGGGAAAAAACGCGGCCTTGGCCTCGCCGACGTTGGCATTGGCAGCCACCAACTGCTCCTCGGCGACGCGAATGTCCGGACGCCGTTCCAAGAGAGCCGAAGGTAATCCAGCTGGAACTTCAGATCGCACGGGCTGTTCCCGCAGGGGCAGTCCTCGTTGCAGGGACGCCGGATTGCGACCCAACAGGAGGCATAGTTGGTTCTCCGTTTGCTCCTGAAGACGTTTCACATCCACAATCGTGGCTTCGGCGCTCGCCACCAAGACCCGCGCTTGGACGACGTCCTGCAGCGAGGCGACACCGCCCTCTTCTCGGGCGGAGGTCAAAGCGAGTGAATTGGTGCGCACGGCTAAGGTCCGATACGACACCTCCAGCTCATAGTCCAACTGCAGCAGATTCAAGTAAGTGGCCGCGACCGCCGCCACCAGCGTCTGGCGGACGGTTTGTTGCGCCGCTTCGGTGGCCAATAGCCGGGCCCGCGCCGCTTGGTTCGCGCGGCGAATGCGGCCCCAGAGATCCACTTCGTAGGTGGACATGGCGCCAGCCACACCGCCGTAGCTCGCCTGCGCTTCCGTGCCAGCGGGAGGCGGTGCGGGCCCGACCTCGGAGGTTCGCGCGAGGGTGAAATCGCCACCGACCGAAACACTCGGGAAGAATTGAGAACGAACCACCCGCGCGGAGGCTTCTGCCTGTAGCACCCGCGCAGCCGCGATCTTGATGTCCCAGTTATTCGTCAACGCTTCGGCAACGTACGCACGGAGCTGCGGGTCCACGAAGACCTCCCACCAGCCCAGGTCCGCAAAGCTGTTCGTGCCGGATACCATCCCCGGCGCTGGTATCGCCGTGCGGTATTGCTGGGGCGTGTCTACCTCCGGACGCTGGTAGTCCGGGCCCACCGCACAGCCGGCGAGCAAGACCATTGCTAAAAACGTCGCTACCAATACGCGGCTGTTTTCGTGGCTCCCGGCCCCTGACCCCTGCCCTCTAATTTCTGCATTCATCAGTGGGCCACTCCTTTCGCCTCGACGGGTGCCGCCGGCGGTGTCGGCTTCTTCCCGCCGCGCTCCACAATCTTTTGCACGAACACGTAACAGACCGGAATGAGGAACAGACCGATGACCGTGGCGATGGTCATCCCATAGACCACGCCGGTACCCATGGTGCTGCGCGACGCAGCGCCAGATCCCGTCGCCAGCATTAACGGCACACAACCCAAGATAAACGCGAACGAGGTCATCAAGATCGGCCGCAGCCTTAACCTCGAACCCTCGACCGCCGAATCTAGAATCTCGCCACCTGCGTCTCGTTTCATCTTGGCGAATTCGACGATGAGAATGGCGTTTTTGGCCGACAACCCAATAAGCATCACCAAGCCAATCTGAGCATACACGTTCAGATCGAACCCGCGCATGAGCATACCCACCAGGGTGCCCAAGATAACCGTCGGCGTGGCGAGCAATACTGCGAAAGGAAGGCCCCAACTTTCGTACTGCGCCGACAGCAGTAGGAACACGAACAGAATCGCCATGCCGAAGATGATCGGCGCTTGGCCCTCGGATTTTTTTTCTTGGAGCGTCAGGCCGGACCACTCGTAGCCGACTTCGCTCGGCATCGTTTTCATAACCTCCTCGATGGCCTTCATCGCCTGTCCGGAACTGTAGCCAGGCGCGGGGGCGCCCATGATTTCCGCAGCGTTGTAGAGGTTGAAGCGCGTGACCACATTGGGCCCGGAAATCTTGGTGATTTTCACGAGCGTATTGAGCGGTACCATCCCGCCACTGCTGTTGCGCACGTAGTACTGGCCGATGTCGTCGGGCTTGTCGGTGAACTGCGGCTCGGCTTGGAGGAAGACTTTATAGACGCGGCCGAAGCGGACGAAATCGTTCACGTAGAGTCCACCGAGATAGGCTTGCAGGGTCTGAAAGACGCTGTCCACCGTGACTCCCAGTGTGCGCGCTTTTTCGCGGTCGAGTTCGACCTTTACCTGCGGGGTGGACGGATTGAAGGTGGTGCTGACGCGGCTAATTTCAGGCCGCTGGGCGACCGCTTCGGTGAACAACTTCACGTAACCGGCGAGTTGCTCGATGCTGCCCCCGGAGCGGTCCTGCAACTGCATGCTGAAGCCCGAAACGTTGCCGTAGCCCGGAAGTGGAGGCGGACCGAAGGAGAAGGCGCGTGCCCCGGGAATGGCTTGGAACTTCTTCGTCCACTCGCGCGCCAAGGCGCTAGCGTGCAGCTCGGGCGACTTGCGTTCCTCCCACGACTCGAGCCCGACAAACATGAGGCCGGCGTTGGCAAAATTCAGCGAGTTGAGGATGTTCATGCCCGCCAGTCCGAGGGCCGATCGCACGCCGGGCGTGTTGCCCACGATATCCTCCACCTGCTTGAGCACTTCGTCTGTGCGTTGAAGCGAGGCGCCTTCAGGCAATTCGACGGAAACGAAAAGATACCCCTTGTCCTCATCGGGAATGAAACCGCCGGGCACGAACTTGCCGATGATCAAGATGCCCCCGACCACCGCCACCAGCAGCAGCATGGAGCGCGTGGCCTTGCGAACCAACCCACCTACGATGCTGCCGTAGTTATTGCTCAGCCAGTCGAAGAAGCGGTTAAACTGTTTGAAGAACCAGGCGATCGGGCCGCGGCCGGGCGTCGGTTTCTTGAGCATCAAGGCGCATAACGCGGGGCTGAGTGTTAACGCGTTGATAACCGAGAAAATCACTGCCACGGCAATGGTGAGCGCGAACTGACTGTAAAGTTGGCCGGTCACACCGCCCATGAACGCCACCGGGACGAAAACTGCGCAGAGTACTAAACCGATGGCCACCACCGGGCCGGAGACTTCCTTCATCGCCAACCGGGTTGCCTCGACCGGTTCCTTGCCATGCTCAAGGTGGTGTTGCACCGCCTCCACTACGACAATGGCGTCGTCCACCACGATGCCGATGGCCAGCACCAGCCCGAACATCGTCAGCACGTTCACGCTGAAGCCGAGCACCGGGAACATAATGAACGCGCCCAGCAACGAAACCGGGACGGTACACATCGGGATGATGGTGGCTCGAAAACTCTGCAAGAAGACATAAACCACGATGAGCACGAGCACGACGGCCTCAACCAGCGTGTGAACGATTTCCTCCATGGAGGCGACGATCGGCAGGGTCGAATCGAGGACGATGTCGTAGATCATGTCTGGCGGGAAACGGCTCCTCGCGTCCTCGAGAATCTGCTTCACATTCTTCGCGGTCTCGACAGCGTTGGCGCCGGGCGCGAGGTAAATGCCGATGGCCCCGCAGGGCGATTTGTTCAGCCGCCCGCGCAGGTCGTAGGTCTGCGCGCCCAATTCCACCCGACCCACGTCCTTGATCTTCACTTGGGAGCCGTCGGGATTAGAACGGATGATGATCTCGGCGAACTCCTTGGGATCCTTGAGCAAGCCGAGCGCCCGGACATTGAACTGCATTTCCTGGCCCGGCGGCGCAGGCTCAGCGCCGATACGACCGGCGGGCGCTTGGGCATTTTGTTCCTTGAGGGCGTTGGAAATATCCGAGGGCGTGATGCCCAACGATGCGAGTTTGTCCGGCCGCAACCAGATGCGCATCGTATAGTCCTGCGCGGTGAAATTCTTCACTTCGCCGACGCCTTTCACGCGCTTGATGGCGTCCACCAGGTTGATGTCGAGATAGTTGCCCAGGAAGATCGCGTCATAGGTGCTCTTGGGTGAAGCCAGCGCGACCGCCATCAGGATGTCCGGGCTAGAGCGGTCAACGACCACGCCCTCTTTCTTGACCGCCTCCGGCAACTGGGCTTCCGCCTGGCCGACGCGGTTCTGCGCGTTGACCTGCATGATGTCCACGTCCGTGCCGACGTCGAAGTACACGTTCAGCGTGAGTTTGCCGTCGTTGCCGCTGAAGGACTGCATGTAGAGCAGCTTGTCCACGCCGTTGACCTTCGATTCGATAGGTGTGGCGACGGATTCCATGACCGCCTCGGCCGCGGCGCCGCGGTAGGTCGTGGTGACCTTGATCAACGTGGGGCTGACCTGCGGATACTCGGAAATGGGCAACCGCTTGAGGGAGATCAAGCCCACGATCACCGTCAGGATGGCGATGACCATCGCGACGATGGGGCGGCGGATGAAGAAGTCGGCCATGCGCTTACTCCTTGCCGTGTTTGGCCGCGCCTTCCGGGGCAGGCGTGGGTACGGCCTGCTTGGCAGCCTCGGCCGCCTGGGCGGCGGTCATCGGCTGCACCTCGACGCCGTCGCGCATCTTCTGCAAACCCTCGACCACGATGCGCTCCCCGGCTTTGAGATTCTCCAAAATCAACAGGCTTTCGCCAACCTGCTGGCCGACGGTGACCCGGCGCTGCTCGGCCTTGTTGTCCGGACCAACGACCCAAATGAAGCTCTTACCCTGCAATTCTGTCACCGCGCGTTCCGGCACGAGAATGCTGTCCGGTCGGACTCCCAGGTCTACCTTCATCCGCGCGAACATACCCGGGCGCAGCACCCGATCCGGGTTGGGAAACTCAGCGCGGATTCGCAACGTGCCGGTCTTCACATCCACGGCTCGGTCAACGAACACGATCTTGCCTTTGGCGAGATGCACCGAGCCGTCGGCCAGAATGAGCGACACCGGAGCATCCCCTATCTTTTTGCCTGTGCGGCGAGCCTCAGCATCTGCCCGGAGTAAACTGACCTCGCTCACGTTGCAGTAAATCCAGATGGGATCGAGCGTGGACATGGTGGCCATCAGGGTCGGCTGCCCTTTGCCGACCAGTTCGCCGATGGACACCTGCTTGGCGCCGATCATTCCGTTGGTTGGCGCGTGGACTTGACAGTAACTCAGGTCCAACTGGGCAGCCTCGACTCGCGCTTGTGCCGAAAGTACTGCCGCCTTGCCGACGTCCACCGAGGCGAGGGCGTTTTCCAAATCCTGCTTCGGAACGGCCCGCTTGTCCGCCAGCGGCTGGAGACGCGCCACGTCCGCCTGATACTTGCCCAAGGCCGCCTGAGCCTCGGCCAAACTGCCCTTCGCCGCGGCGAGCTTTTGCTGGTAGGGCCCATCGTCGAGCTTGAAGAGTAGCGCATCCTTCTTCACTTCCGTGCCATCGGCGAACGGCATTTCCGCCACGAACGCCTCGACCCGTGCCCGAATTTCGACGTTCTGCGGCGAATCGAGTTGCCCGATGATTTCGGTGTCGAGCGGTACGTTGGTCGCTGTGACCTCCATCACCTGGACTGCCGGCAGAGGCGGCGCCGTGGGGGCCGGCTTTTTGCAACCGGAGGCGACCAGTGCCACTGCGGCCGCCAGAAAAGCGACTTGCGACCAATTCCTCGCTGCTCGCGAA